>JAXJVX010000301.1:0-24468 GCA_036308305.1 Acutalibacteraceae bacterium
CCAATAGTTACAGACCAAGTCCAACCGCCGGTTACCGACGAAATCGATCCCCCTAGTACCGAAGCGCCTGTGACGGACGCTGAAACCGAGCAGTCAGATGCTGAATAAACCTACAAAAATAAATCTGCTTGTCTGTGAAAATCTGCACGGCAAGCAGATTTATCTTTTTTTAAAAAAGCATTATAAGCATTGCACATTCCGTCTGATATGCCCCGATGATATCCGAAATATGACGGCAAAACACGATGGTGTAACCGTGATAGTCGGCGGAATCAGCAACGGCGAGTGCGTGTATAAGGGCGATATGCTCACGCTTGCGGTATTTGAGAAATTCGGGTTTTATGCCGAAGTTCACGACCGTGATGTATTATTTATAAATCTACCCAAAAGTGATGCTGATTACCAAAACCTCCTGCGTGTTATAGATTATGTAATTTTCAGCATCGGCGGTCAAGTGTCAAAAAGACGGCAGATTAATTGGTATTTGCTTATTGTAATAGCAGCGGTTATTGCTGTTATTTTTGCTGTGCCTGAAAACCTTTGTGAGGTAAAGTACGGCAGTCATCGCACTCTGTTTTTGAATGTGGCACAATATGATAATGTAAGTGTTATAAAAAATCCGTGTTTTGGGAAAACATTGTATGATAAAATTGAGTTTGCCGAAACAGAATATCAATTTTGGGCACGGATAGATAAAAGTGAGTATGATTTTTATCCATTTAAAAGCAGGATTGAATATATTAATAACACGATAATCAAAAACGCAACAATAAAAACAGCTTTTTCTGCAGATGAAAATGATAAAATTCTTGTAATTCTCTCTGACAACAGCATAACAGTCTATAAATCATCCGAATGAGTGCCCTGCTTCAGTCAATCAATCAATTGATTAATTGACTGAACTTTTCAAATGTCTTATAGCTGAAACAGCAGATTAATATCCCGTTCACCCACATCTGATAAGGGAAGCCTACCGGCTATCTATTTTCCGCAATAACGAAGGAATTTTGATTATATAAAAGAACCCCGACTGTAATTATACAGTCGGGGTTCAAATTTATAATGTAATAAATTATTCTTCATCCAGCGGCTTATCGGCTGCTTCCATTACTTCTTCAATGGCTGCCTCCAATCCGCTTTCAGTGCTTTCTGCCTTTTCTGCTTCTTCAGGCTGTTCTTCCTCTTTAGCGGCGGTCTCAACGGTTATGATTCGCTCGCCTTCCTTGACTTTCATTACTCTTACACCCTTTGCAGGACGGGCAAATACACTTACCGAATCTACAGGTACACGAATAACGACACCATCAGACGATATCATCATCATATCCTCATCACCGTCTACCATGCAGATCTGTGCAACGTCACCGTACTTTTCAACACGGTAGTTGATAACACCCTTACCGCCACGGGACTGACCTCTGTAATCATCCGGATCTGACCGTCTGCCATATCCGGTCTCGGTAATAGTAAGCAAAGTTGCACCCTCACGCACGATTGCCATACCGATGACCTCGTCGCCCTCACGCAGCGATATAGCACGCACGCCCCTTGCAGTTCTGCCGAGCGGTCGTGCATCCTTTTCATTGAAGCGGATAGCGTAGCCCTTCTTGGTCGCAACGATAAGATCATCATTACCGCTCGTCATTCTTACCCAACGAAGTTCATCACCCTCGTCAAGATTAACAGCGTTAAGACCACCCTTGCGGTTAGTCTTATAAACTGCAAGCTCGCTACGCTTGATAACACCGTTTTTGGTGCCCATTACGATATATTTATCTTCATCATCGGCGGTGACTTTAAGCATTGTAGTAATCTTTTCGCCTGCCTCAAGCGGTAAAAGATTGATAATATTCAGACCCTTTGAAGTACGGGAGCCCTCAGGCACTATATACGCCTTCTGGCGGTAAACTCTGCCGAAAGTAGAGAAGTACATTATATTATCGTGAGTTGAGCAGACAAACATATGCTCTGCATAGTCCTCCTCACGGGTGGTCATACCAATGATACCTCTGCCGCCTCTGCGCTGTGCATGGTATGTATCTACCGGCAGGCGCTTAATATAACCCATCTTTGTAAGCGTGAGAACGCACTCCTCCTCGGGGATAAGATCCTCGATATCAACTTCGCCCTCAACAGCGGTGATCTCCGTTCTGCGTTCATCAGCATACTTATCACGAAGCTTGAGCGCTTCTTCCTTAACTGTTTGAAGAATTCTATGCTCGTTTGCAAGCAAATCTTCGAAATCGGCGATCTTCAAACGCAATGCGCCGAGCTCATCCTCTATCTTCTGTCTTTCAAGACCGGTAAGACGTCCAAGCGGCATTTCAACGATCTTCTGCGCCTGAATATCGTCAAGCGGGAATCGCTCTGTTAAATTTACCTTTGCCTCGGCAACGGTTTTTGACGCACGGATAACCTTGATCACTTCGTCGATAAAATCAAGTGCTATCTTGTAGCCCTCAAGGATATGCTCTCTCTCTCTTGCTTTTTTGAGGTCAAATATAGTTCTTCTGCGGATGACCTCCTCCTGATACTTGATATACTCGGAAAGCATCTGCTTAAGATTGAGCACCTTCGGCACACCGTTTACAAGCGCAAGCATAATAACACCGAAGGTAGTCTGAAGTTGAGTATATGAATAAAGCTGATTCAACACAACTGTAGGATTTACATCCTTTTTAAGTTCAACAACTATTTTCATACCCTCACGGTTAGAATAGTCTACAACATCGTCGATACCCTCGATACGCTTTGAATCGGCAAGGTCTGCGATAGATTTAACGAGCGCAGTCTTATTTACCTGATATGGTATTTCCGTGATAACAATGCGGAATTTATTTGACTTTATCTCTTCGATCTCGGCTCTGCCTCTTACACAAAGTTTGCCTCGTCCGGTGGAATATGCAGCACGGATACCCGATTTACCCATGATTATACCTGCAGTTGGAAAATCAGGGCCGGGCATTATCTCATTAAGCTCGTCAAATGTGATATCGGGGTTGTCGATATATGCTGCCATGCAGTCGATGACCTCGGCAATATTGTGTGGCGGAATATTTGTTGCCATACCTACCGCAATACCCTGTGAGCCGTTGATAAGAAGCGACGGAACTCTTGACGGAAGAGTTACCGGCTCTTGAAGACGGTCATCGTAGTTAGGCATATAATCAACGGTATCCTTGTCGATATCGGCAAGCATATCAACCGCCATTTTGCTCATTTTTGCCTCAGTATAACGGTATGCAGCCGGCGGGTCACCGTCGACCGAACCAAAGTTACCGTTGCCGTCGACCATCATATAACGCAACGAGAAATCCTGCGCCATACGAACAAGTGCATCATAAACTGAGCTGTCACCGTGGGGATGATATGAACCGAGCACCGCACCGACAATATCCGCACACTTACGGTATGCTCCCTCAGGATTAAGTCCTCGCTCATACATTGTGTAAAGTATTCTTCTGTGTACCGGCTTGAGTCCGTCACGCACATCAGGCAGCGCACGGCTTACGATTACCGACATTGAATAGGTCAAAAATGACCTTTCCATTTCGTCAATAATTTCAACCGGAATTATTTTTTCTTCAAAGCTCAAAATTTTTCACCTTTACTTCTCTACAATTTCGATTATTCTCTCGGCAAAGCTGCCGTCAACTTTTGGAAAAACAAAAATCTTATTGTTATTCTGCATAAGACAGATCAATTTTTCATCTGCCTTTACTTTCACTGTGGTTTCCTTATCGATACGGGTAGTAACTCCGCTTGATACTACGGTATATTCAATATGCTCATCGGCGATTTCGGCGTGTATCTCCTCGTTTGTAAAAGCGCCTTCGATCGTTTCCTTTTCAAACCGCCGATAACCGAAAAACATTACAAGTACCATAAGTATCAGCATTATCCATATGATATAGCGCGGCTCTGAGTTGTATATAAGCATACTTGCAACATCTAAACCCACAAACAGCGCTACTGCTGCAGCAACCAGTGCCATTTTAAGCTTGTACGGCTTTAAAACACGGCAGATATACAGCGCAGACCTGACTTCATCACGATCCAGCGTAAAATTTATGCTGCTCATATATCAAGCTCGCCTACATACTGGGCATTCGTCTCAATAAATTCCTTACGCGGCTCGACCTCATCACCCATAAGCACCGAAAATACCTTATCTGCCTTTTCGGCATCTACCATATTTACTTTGAGCATGGTTCTGAAAGCAGGATCCATAGTAGTTTCCCAAAGAAGCTCTGCATTCATTTCACCAAGACCCTTAAATCGCTGAATAGTTGCGTTGCCGCCCATTTCAGCATTATAACGATCTCGCTCTGCTTCATCAAAAGCATACTTTTTCTGCTTACCCTTGCGTACCTCAAAAAGAGGAGGCTGTGCAATATAAACATGTCCTGTTTCGATAAGTTGCGGCATATAACGGAAGAAGAAGGTAAGCAAAAGTGTACGGATATGCATACCGTCGACATCCGCATCCGCCATGATTATAACCTTATCATAACGGAGCTTTTCAATATTAAATGTGTCACCGATGCCAGTTCCAAGAGCGATAACTACCGGTGTGAGCTTATCATTACCGTAAACCTTATCAATTCTTGCTTTTTCAACATTCAGCATCTTACCCCAAAGCGGTAGAATCGCCTGATAATTACTATCTCTGCCAGCCTTTGCAGAACCGCCTGCCGAGTCACCCTCGACGATATAAAGCTCAGTTCGTGTTGCATCACGGGAGATGCAATCAGCCAGCTTGTCCGGCATTCTTGTTTTACCGATGCCGCTGTTTTTAGCACGCTCCATCTCACGTGCTTTCTGTGCTTTTTCACGGGCATTTGAAGCAGCAATGATCTTTGAAATTATCTGCTTTGCAATGCTAGGATTGTTTTCAAGATAGTCACCGAGCACAGTATTCATTGCACCGTTTACAAGTGTTCCTATATATGTGTTACCGAGTTTTGCTTTGGTCTGACCCTCAAACTGTGCATCGGTCAGCTTTACGCTGATAACTGCGATAAGACCCTCTTGAACATCGTCACCCTTGAAATTTGAATCATTGTCCTTGAGCATCTTGAACTGACGAGCATAGTTATTTATAACTCTTGTGAGTGAAGTTTTAAATGCAGATTCGTGAGTACCGCCGTCAACAGTATGAATATTGTTGGCAAAGCTGATGATATTTGTATCATAACCTGTGTTGTACTGAAGTGCTATCTCGACCATTGCGTCGCCCTTTCTTTGAGCAACATATATGACCTCGTCGTGAAGCGGTGTGCTGCGCTTCTTTTCAAGTATAAATTCACAATAGCTCTTGATACCGCCCTCAAAATGCAGAGTATCCTTTCTTGCATTGCCGTTATCATCCTTTTCAGGCTCATCACGCAGATCCGAAAGTGTTATCTTGATACCTGCATTAAGAAATGCCTGCTCACGAAGTCTTGTAAGAAGCGTGGTATAATCGTAAACTGTTGTATCGGTAAATATTTCGGGATCGGGCTTAAAGGTAACTGTAGTACCGGTTTCCTCACATTCTCCGATAACCTTCAGATCACCTACCGGCGCACCGTATTCAAATCGTTGCTGATGGATCTTACCTTCTTTTCTTACCTCAACCTCAAGCCATGTGGAAAGAGCGTTAACGACCGATGAACCAACACCGTGAAGACCGCCGGAAACCTTATAACCTGAGCCGCCGAATTTACCGCCTGCATGAAGCACGGTAAATACAACTGTAACAGCCGGAAGTCCCATTTTTTCCTGAATATCAACGGGTATTCCTCGTCCGTTATCACGAACACGGATAATATTACCTTCAAGAATATCTACTTCAATATGGGTACAGTAGCCTGCAAGTGCCTCGTCGATCGAGTTATCAACGATCTCATATACAAGGTGGTGCAAGCCTCTCTCACCGGTCGAACCGATATACATACCCGGTCTTTTTCTTACCGCTTCAAGTCCTTCAAGTACTTGAATGGCGCTGGCGTCATATTCCTGTTCCACCTGCGTGTCAAGTATGTTTTCGTTATTTTCCAAAATCAATAATCTCCTTTCGGCAAAAAGCTTTTTGCCCTTTTTTCAAGAGTTGCAGAGGATATCTGCGATATATAAACCGTCTCCTTGTTATCCTTGCTGCAAACAACAAAGGATTTCGGTAACTCATAGCTTACATAAGTAAGTCTGCCGCTTTTTTCGCTGTTATTAAGATAGTTGCGGGAAGCCTTTGATACAGTCGTTGTGTCGATATCAAAAACACCGATTATATCTTCGTTTTTTACCACAACATCTCCGCCGAGATATAAATACATAGCTAGTCCTCACTCAATACACCTGCGTGCATTCTGAATTTTCCGCCGTGCTCCATATATTTAACGGTATCGGACTCACAGCAGGTGATAAATACCTGCCATCCTCTTATATGATTCAATATGTAATCCTGCCGTACTCTGTCAAGCTCACTCATAACATCATCAAGTATCGCTATAGGCTGCTCTCCTGTATATTTTTTAAGCAGCTCCGCTTCACTGAGCTTAAGTGCAAGCACACAAGATCGCTTTTGACCCTGTGAACCGTATATTTTTGCAGAAAGACCGTTTATTGAAAAATCAATATCATCTCTGTGCGGACCAACTCCCGTTGTAGAAGTTTTGGTATCCTCCGCACGGTTAAGACGCAATGCATCAAGCAGTTCCTCATAGCTACCCTCACCGCAGCCGCATTTATATTCAATACCGATATCTTCGGTATCTCCGGAAAGACCCCTGTAAATATCAGGCGCATAACTCATCAGCGCTTCGATATACTTTTTTCGCTGCGATATTATATAAGCGCCTGCTGTGGCAATACGATCCTCAAATGCTTCTAAAACACCCGTAAGCTCCGAATGAAACAGTGCATCATATAAAATATTATTACGCTGCAGTACTGCTTTGTTATATGCTGAAAGCATTTTTTCATATTTCGGGCGAAGTGAGCTTATTGCATTATCGATAAATTTTCTTCTCTGTGACGGACCTTCCTTAATAAGATCCATATCAGCTGGAGAAAACAAAATTGCAGGAAAGCACTCCGAAATCGCCGCAGAATTTTTCTGCTCAATACCGTTTAGACGGGTATTACGCTTATTTTCAATGATTATTTCCGCATCCTGATATCTGCCCTGTGAGTAAAATTCAAGCTTTAATTCTGCTTTTAAATTTTCTGTTTCCTCATGAATTTTTACAAGCTGACTGTCCTTTGCGCTACGGAAGCTTTTTTTCCCGCAAAACAGCCATATTGCCTCTATAAGATTTGTCTTTCCTTGAGCATTATTACCGTATATCACATTTATTTCCTTGTGAGGAATAAATATGCCCTTTTCAAGGTTACGATAATTTTCATACTCTAATTTTTTTATAAACATATCAGTTTACTTCAATAATTTCCGAAAATGCTGAAACCTTGTCACCGGGGCGTATTTTTTTACCTCTTTGGGTACATACCTCGCCGTTGACCTTGACATCTCCGTTTTGAATTATTATTTTTGCCTGACCGCCGGTCATTGCAATGCCGGATAATTTTAAGAGCGAATCAAGCTTTATAAATTCGGTATCTATTCTTATATTCATATTATTGCTCCGCTGCAAGTCTTATAGGAAGAATAAGGAAAAGAAAATCATCACCCTCAAGCGGTTTTATAATAATCGGTGCTGTTGGATTTGAACTTATTTCTATTCTTACTTTGTCACAACCCGAAGCACGCAATGCATCGGTAAAATATCTGTTATCAAAATTTATTTCAACGGGATTTCCATTGATCTCACAATCAACAAAATCACTTGCTTTTCCAAGCGCAGTTGAACAGCGAATAAAAGCTCTGCCTTCATCAAAGGTACAACGTACTGCTGATTTTAATTTTTCAGAAATAAAAAGTCCCATTCTTTCAACGGATCTAATCATATCACTGCATGAGCATATTACTGTTGTGCTGCAATCCTTATGAATAACTGAATTATAATCAAGAAACTCACCGTCGATAAGGCGTGATATTAACAGATAATTACCAACCTTAAAGGAAATGTGGCGGTCATCTGCAAATATTTCAACATTTTCATCCTCTTCACCTATGAGCTTCAATATCTCATTAAGTGTTTTTGACGGAATAATGAAATTTTCGTTGATATCAGTTATTATCTGTTCGTTGCGGAGTGCAAGACGGTGACCGTCTACCGCTACAAGACGGATAGAATCATTCCTGACCTCAAAAAGAATTCCGGTATAAACAGGCTTTGTTCCTTCAACACTTGAAACAGAGAAAATAGTCTGCGAAACCATACTTCTTAATACTTCACTTGAAATAGTAAAGTTTATCTTATCTTCAAAGCTCGGAAGTTCAGGATATTCAACAGCTTCTATACCCATTATTGAAAATTCCGACTGACCTGCAATTATATTTATTGCAAGATTGTCATCAACAGCAACACTTATAATATCAGCGTCTGCCTTTCTTATGATATCACCGAAAAGCTTTGCACCTACAACTACACTGCCTTCCTCGGTTACATTTGCTTCAACAGTAGTTTTGATAGCAATTTCAAGATCGTAGCCCGTAAGCAGTATACTGTCACCGTCAGTGCTTATAAGGATACCTTCAAGCGCTGATAAGGAGGATTTTGAAGATACTGCACGCTGAACATTTACAACTGCATCGCGAAGTGCATTTGTATTAATGCTAAATTTCATAAGCCAAAACTCCTTTTATGGAAAATATATATTATTGACCGAAAAACTATAAAATATTCACGGATCAAAACAAAATAAATCATTATATAATTATATTCGTAACAGTAATCCATGTTGAAAATGTGGAAAAGCTTTTTAAATCGTTTTAAATAAAGCTGTAAAGCCACATTTTCGTATGTTGATTTTTAATTGACGGATAGTTGAAAATTACAAGCTGATTTTTGTTTTCAACAACCTTAACTTTACGCTAATGTTGAATGTTATAATTCTTATGGAAAAACCTTAAAATTGTGGAAAAGTATATGGAAAGTGTGTAAAATTGCCGATAAAATAAGGGTTTTTAAGGTGTGGAAAACTTATTTTCGGTCGATTTTTATCGATTTTCAAGATTTTGGATGATATCCTTTATCCTATTTTTTTCCTTGGGATTTTTCTTAATAAGCTGCTCTACCTGACGGTAAGAATAAATAACCGTGGTATAATCTCTGCCGCTGAATTCCTTACCTATTTTCTGATAGGTCATCTTGGTTATCTCACGAACTATATAGATAGCTATCTGGCGTGCATTTGAAACCTCACGGTCATGCTTTGCACTCATAATGTCATCATAAGAAACATTATAAACTCTTGAAACCTCTTCAATTATCTTTTTAACGGTAACTGGTTCGGGCTGATTATCATTTCTTATATCACGGATAGCAATCTGCGCTGAAGAGAGTGAAATACTTTCATTAATGAGTGAAAAAGCCTGAAGTTTTTTTACAACTCCCTCAAGCTGACGGATGTTGCTCTTTATCTGATCAGCGATAAAGAAAACTATTTCGTCGGGAAGGTCAATGTTGATGAGCTGTGCTTTTCTTCTTATAATAGCAACTCTTGTTTCAAATTCGGGAGGTTGAATATCAGCAATAAGACCCTGCTCGAAACGACTCAGATATCTCTCTTTAAGTGATGCAATATCTCTCGGCATACGGTCACTGGTTACGATTATCTGCTTGTTATTTGCAAAAAGTGTATTAAAGGTGTTGAAGAATTCAACTTCTGTTGATTCCTTACCGGAAATAAATTGAATATCGTCAACAAGTAAATAATCTGCATTTCTGTATTTTTCACGGAACTGATTGATAGTTCCGTTATTAAGTGAATAGATAAACTCATTTACAAAAGCCTCACAGCTTAACGAAATAACCACTCTGTCAGGGAATTTTTCATTGATCCGTGAACGGATAGCGTTAAGCAAATGTGTTTTGCCTAATCCCGGATTACCATATATGTAAAGAGGATTGTAGATTATTTCAGGTGTTTCCGCAACAGCAAGTGCTGCTGCGTGTGCAAAACGGTTTGAAGATCCTACAATAAAGGTTTCAAAGGTGTATTCATAATGCGGAGCTTTGATAGGCATCTGCGGTGCAACAAACGCTTCATCAGCAGTAATTATTTTAACATTCACATGGAATTTCATTACATCAAGAAAAGCCTCTTTAAGCAGATCCTCATAATTCTCAATAATTATTTTTTTATGAAATTCCGATTTGATGCGGAGTGTTGCTTCATTTCCTGTTATATCAACAAGTTCAAGCCCTGCAAGCCAGGTATCATAGGTAACAATATTTATCCTGTCTTTTAAATATTCTGTAATGGCTTGCCACACTTCTTTTAACGAATTCATTTTTTAATATTCCCTTTCCCATGTTTTTTAATTTAAGAGCCATTTATCTGTCAAATTATCACTAAATACAGCATTTATCCATATTAACTCATTATGATATTAATATTTTATCACAAAAGCTTCTTGTTTTCAAGCACTTTATTAATTTAATTTATATATATAATTAAATTATATATACATTATAAAGAAAAAGTTTGAGCTTTAAAAAATTTTTGAATTTTTATATTTTTTTGTTGACATAAGTGGTATTTATGGGTTATAATTCAAAAATAGCGCAAGCATTAGAATGCCGGAGTGTGCGGATTTATCGTATTTCTTATCCGGTTGCTTTAATTAATTTTGATTTTGACGAGGTGATTTTAAAATGTTGAGAACATATCAGCCCAAGAAGCTTCATCGTAAAAAGATACACGGCTTCAGAAAAAGAATGGCAGATGCTAACGGCCGTAAGGTACTTTCACGCCGTAGAGCAAAGGGAAGAAAGCAGCTTTCTTATTAATTCGGATATTTGAGTTAAAGAAGGTTATTTTTCAGTGCCGGAGTTTATTACTCTAAATGAGAACAGGGAATTTAAGCGTGTTTATAACCGCGCAACATCATATGTCAGTCCTGCGCTGGTAGTTTATTTCATAAAAAACCGCGCGGGATTTTCCCGCTTTGGGATAACGGTTACTAAAAAGATCGGCTGTGCAGTAAAACGCAACAGGGCAAAGCGTGTTATCCGTGAAGCTATAAGAGCTTGCGCCGCAAATATTAACGGCAATTATGATTTTGTGTTGGTTGCGAGAACCAGAACAGCATATGTAAAAAGCGGCGAAGTAGTATCCGCTTTCAGAGACATCCTTAAAAAAGCCGGTATTTATAATGAAAATAATACTGAAACTCATAATTAAATTTTACAAAAAATTTATTTCCCCTATTTTTCCGGCACAGTGCAGGTTTTATCCTACCTGTTCACAGTACGCACTTGATGCAATAGAGATACACGGTGCCGTAAAGGGTTCGTATCTTGCAGTAAAAAGGATCTGCAGATGCCATCCTTATTCTAAAAAATGCGGGTATGATCCCGTTCCTCAAAAAAAGGATAAGAAAACCGATAAATGATTGTATGACGCTTTTTACAGCGACAAGGTGAATGAAAAATGTTTGATATTATTGCTATACCTTTTGAGTATATTCTCAATTTTTTTGAGAGCATTACCGGCAACTATGCCGTGGCTATTATTTTATTTACTGTTGCAGTTCAGCTGCTTATGTTCCCGTTGAGTGTAAAACAGCAGAAATCAATGGCAAAGCAGGCAAAGCTGCGTCCGAAGCTTGATGCATTGAAAGAAAAATGCGGTGATGACCGTCAGAAATATTCAATGGAAATGAATGAGCTTTATCAGCGTGAAAACATCAGTCCTATGGGCGGTTGTATGCCGATGCTAATTCGTATGCTTTTGTTGCTCGGCGTGTATCAGGCGGTAAGAAATATGGTTGGTAATACAAATGTTGATACCTCAAGCTTTATGCTTTTCGGTATTGATCTGTCTGAACCGCTCAAATTTTCGACGGATATTATTCACAATTTTAATATTAACTGGATATTGGCTATTATTTGTTTCGTTACATCATTTTTGTCAATGTATATTTCAAATAAACAGCAGCAGCATATCAATCCGGATATGCAGCAGCAGGGCGGCTCAATGAAGGGTATGATGTTTATTTTCCCCTTTATGTCGTTGTTTATCTGCTTCTCGGTTCAAGGCGCATTTGCGTTTTATTGGATCTGTTCAAACGTTATCAATACAGCAGTACAGCTTATAGTAAACAATTTCTTCTCTGCAGATAAGATAATTGCTAAGGAAACCGCTCAGCTCGGCAAAGAAATGCGCGATAAAGAGCGTGAAAGGACTGCTGAATAATTCAGTTCTTGTGTATTTTGAAAGGAAAGATTATTTAAAATGATTATAGAGGCAACAGCAACCGGCAAAACGGTTGAAGAAGCAAAGGAAGCAGCCCTTTTGTCACTTGGTCTTAATGTTGATGATATTGAGGCTGATTTCGAGGTTATTTCGCTTCCGACAAAAAAGGTTCTGGGTATTTTCGGCGGTTCACCTGCAAAGGTAAGAGTTTTTAAGGAAGTGCCGGATAATGTCAAGGTAGAAAAGACAGTAAAGCCTGCTGCTAAAAAAGCGCCGGCAAAAAAAGAGGTAAAAAAGGAGTCTGCTGTTGCAGCAGCAACTGATGAGCCGAAGGTAGAGTGTTCAAAGGAACGCATTGACACAACAGTTAAGTATCTTCACGATGTGCTTATAAATATGGGTGTAAGTGAAGTTAAGGTTGAGCCTATCTTTGAAAAGGACGGCATAAAGCTTAATTTCGACGGTAAAAATCTTGGTGTTGCTATCGGCAGAAAGGGTGAAACACTTGATGCTTTGCAGCATCTTGTATCACTCGTTGCAAACAGAGGAAGCGATGCTTATGTAAGAGTTTCGCTCAATACCGGCGGATACCGTGAAAAGCGTGAGGATGCGCTTGTAGCTATTGCTAAAAAGAGTGCTTCACAGGCGCAGAGAAGTAACAGAAATGTTATTCTTGAACCTATGAATTCATATGAGCGCAGAATTATTCATAATGTAGTTCAGGAGATTGACGGCGTTATGAGCTGGTCCATCGGTGAAAATGAACACAGACGAGTTTGTATCGGCACAAGTAAGGATAATAAGCCTTTCCGTGAAAGCAGAGGCCACCGTTCAAACGACCGCAGAGGCCGTAACGATCGCAGACCGTCAAACAGAGTTGATGCACCTGTTACCCGTCAACCAAAGAAGGATACAGAGGGTGCGGCGCTCTATGGTAAGATAGAAGTAAAATAATTTATAAATGATGAAAGAGCAGATTTTAAATCTGCTCTTTCGTTATTTCATCGTTTATTTTTATCAAGTTTTGAAAAGAATCTGAATGTCAACGGCCAAACGCAGGTTGCAAACAGTACCATAAAGAAGTACGATAAAAACCGTGAAAATGGCTCATACGGAATAAGTCCAAAGACGGCATAGCAGATGTTTTTTACCGCAATAGTCAGACTGAGACCTCCTACCAGTTTAATTATCTGTGCCCACCAGACAGCCTTTGTTTCAAATTTAATATATCGGCGGTCAAGCTCAAACATCACTGCAAAACCGGAGACTGCGCCTGCCATTTTATATGCGTTTTTAAGACTGCTGTAAAGTTCTTTTTCACTTAATCCATCGGAAAACGGGAAAAACTCCATAAACAATATCTGAAGAATTGACCATAACAGCATTATACCTATAAAACAATACATCACCTTATAATTTTTCTTTGCTTTTTTGATAAGCGGATATAGTGCAAATATCAAAATCGCTCCAATCACCAGCGAAACGATAACATCTGCCGGTGTATGTACACCGAGATACATTCTTGAAAATGCAACAAGTGCAATAATTATAATACTTACTATGCGCAGAATATTATTTTTTGTCCACCGTGCAACTGCTCCAAAGCAGCCGGTCGCACTTTGTGTATGTCCGCTCGGAAATGAATATCCCGCCGCCATGTCGGCCGAGCCCTCAACAATAGTAAATGACGGATCACGCACCCACGGACGATCAATTTTGAAAATAACTTTTAGCATTTGGTTAAGCTGTGTGCCGATGAAGCCTACGGACAGCATAAAGTAGCCATAGTATTTGTCAACACACCATAATAGGTACAATGAAAGCACCAAAAATACAGTTTCTTCACCGAGCGTGGTAACGGTAAGCATTATTTTATCAAGAACGGGATTGCGAAGTCCTTCTAATAAGTACAGAAAATCCATATAACTACCTCCTATGCAAATATATTATCAGCAGGATAGACTTATTTCTGTAATTTCAATACCTCGATCAGCATCTTCCATGTCTGCTCGTCAGTATGGTGCTTTTCGCCGTAAGCTATAAGTTGAATAAGATAATCGTGATTTAATATGTATTCCATCTGTTTTTTAGGGAGTCTGCCGCGATCTGCTGCAGCCTTGAAATAGAACTGCTCTTTTTGCTCGTCGTCAAGCAACAGCTTTTGACAGTAAAGCTCAAGATCACTGTCTTCCGGCGGCGAAAGATTAACACCTCTTTCAAGATTACTTATATACTGCTTTGTTTTACCGACGGCATTTGCAAGGTCCTCTTGTTCAATACCGGCACTCACTCTTAATTCTTTAAGATAAACACCAAACTGCGTCAATTTTTCCATAAAACCACACCTCATATTGATAAATTACAGTAAATCAATCAATTGATTGATTTACTGATTTTGTGCTAATTATATCACATTTTCAACGATTTACAAGTGTTTTTAGCTTAAAAATAGTCAATTAATCAATTGATTAATTGACTGATGTATAAATAAAACTTCCGTTGGCAATGTGTCCTGAACATCAACGGAAGCTTGATCTGCATTTACTTTTTCAATACGAATTTTGAGATAAGTGCGGATATTATCGCAGTAAGTATAGTGAGAGCGGAGAAGCCGAGTACGATCGTGCCGAAATAGTCTTTCACAAACGGTATATTTCCGAAGAAATAGCCGATACAGCAGTACAAAACACTCCAAATCACTACGCCGATAGCGTTATGCTTTATAAACCATTCATAGCTTTTATCGCTGGTGCCAGTGACGAACGGAGCGAGCGAACGCAAAAGAGGTACAAACCTGCCGATTACTACTGCTGTTCCTTTTGTGCGTTCGAGCATCAGGGTGGCTTTTTCAAGATTTGATGATTTTATAAACAGTATTTTTTGATTGTTATTTACTGCGTTACGCAGTTTTCTGCCTATACAGAAATTGACCGAATCCCCGAGTGCGGCGGCGACTGCGAACACGACGAGAAGCAGCGGAAAATTTAATGAATTATTGACACTTGCAAGAGCGCAGGCGGCGAACAGAACTGCATCTGACGGTAAAAATACGGTTACTACAAAAGCGGTTTCCGCAAATACTACAAAACCCATCGCAAGATATGCAAAAATACCTATATTATCAATTATCTGCTCAAGATGGACATCCATATGAAGCAGATATTCCCAGAGAGTTTGTAAGAATTCCATATAAAAAGACCATATCTCCTTTAATTAAGTATGTTAATTATATCATAAATGCTCGAAATATGTATTAAAATTCTATTAACTCTTTGAACTTTCTTTGCAAAGTCGGTTGATTTGTGATTTTTTATGTGTTATTATTATTATGTAAAGGTATATAATAATTCGGAGGAAATGCGAATGAGCAAAATAAAATATATTAATGGTATATATTTTACATATGCTATTATTTGCGGTGCATTTTCTTATGTGACTTTTGATACGATATTAAACTGCATAAGCGTGATAAATATATTATTTGGTGTCTGTGCTGCATTGTTTATATATATTTTGCTTTTATTCCTTGATGATTTAAAGGATAATCACTGCTTTATTGGCAAAATCGTTAAGTTTTTAAATCATACTGCGACTTTGGCAGGCGTTATCGTAGCGGCATTCCGCTATTGGTATATGACCCACTTTCTTAATTATGTAATTTATTATGACACAAGCAGCTATGCTGATTATGAGCACAATATACTTAGGGGTGAGGTCGATGTATTCCGCACGCCTGTTTATCCGCTTTTTTTAAAGTTGATAAGGAAGATCACCGGTATATTTAACGGTGAAGCAGATTATTATAAGGCGGTCGTGGCTGCGCAGATCATGATCTCGTTCGTTAGTGTAATAATTTTTTATTTTGCTTTATCAAAGCTGTTTAAAAACAAGTGGGTAATATTTTCTGCAACGCTTTTATTCGGCTGTAATCCGCTGATAATCCAATGGGATAACTGCATACTTACTGAGTCGCTTTCCGTTTTTATGACGGTGTTTTTCCTATATATTATGCTGGATTATCTTAAAAATCCAACGAAGCTTGAAGCGATTTTAATGAGCTTGCTTAGCTTCTGTATGGTGATGTTGAGACCTACATTTATCTATCTGTTTGCGATACTCGGTGTATTTTTTGTTACGAGATTCATACTTTTTTCGAAAGACCGCATAAAATCGGTATGTGGAGCAATATCGCTTATTGTGGCTGTTTGTCTGACGCTTGGCTACTGTCAGCTCAACAAGAATACCAACGGGTATTTCGGTATCAGCTCGGTATCGACAACGGTAAATCAGCTTTACATCGTAATGCAAAACGGAATTACCGACAATCCTGATTATCCCGATATAACTTACTATATCGAATTCGGTATGGAATACAGTGATAACTATATCGGTGATATAATTGAGCCTGCCGGAGAAATATACGGTTATACCGAGATCGAAAACTATGTGAACGGTTGTATTGCAGCCAATCGTGATATATATAATGAATATACAAAAAACAAGTTTTTGGATGTTATACCGCAGCAAATGACGGTGCAGTATTCAGTATACAATTCCGAGTTTGAGAATTTTGCAAGAGCGGATCAATTATTGCTGTAGTCGCTTTTCCCGTTTACATTTTTGTCTGTATTTATCATAATAGCGGTTACCGTGGCATTTGCCATAGGTGTGCTTATTGTAAAACGGCGCATATTATGGCAGATCATCGGTATATCAGCGGTTGCGTTCTCGCATATATTTGTATCTATATACGGCTCAATGGCGGAATATCAGCGGTTAAGTCTTATGGCGGTGCCGTGCATTATTGCAATAATATTCTTCTTTATTGATGCCGCGGTCGGATCAATGGAGAAAAAAACGGCAAGCAAGAGGCTTGATAGCTATTCGCTGCCAGTCAAGATCAAAAATAAGGAGGAAACACAATGAATGCAGTTCTTGATTTTGTAAAAAGCATTTGGAACGATATAATCGTTCTGATATTTTCCTCAAACAATATTTTATTTGACCTTTTGGATATCGCTATCGTTACTTTTATTATTTATAAAGTAGTGCAGTATATACGGCAGACGAGAGCACAACAGCTTATCCAGGGTTTACTGGTATTCTTTGTTGCATATGTTGTGGCTCAATGGCTCAATCTCAAAGCATTGATGTGGATAATGTCGATGGTTTATTTGAATTTGATCGTAGTTGTTGTAATCCTGTTTCAACCGGAACTGCGGTCATTGCTCGAAAAGATAGGCAGGAGCGGTAACATAAGAAATTTGGGCAAGGGCATACTCGGCGTTGAGGAGAATGATGACAAGCCTCGTCAGATAAGCGAGATATGCTCGGCATGTGCATATATGAGCAGGTTTAAGGTAGGCGCACTTATAGTTTTTGAGCGTCACACAAGATTGAATGATATCGTTGCAAGCGGCACCGTTACCGATGCAAAGATAACAAATAGCCTTATATGTAATATATTCTTTAAAAATTCTCCGTTGCATGACGGCGCAATGATAATCAGCGAGGGCAGGATAAAAGCTGCCTCATGTATTTTGCCGCTGACACAGGATGTTGAGGTCGATCCGAGCCTCGGCACACGCCACCGTGCTGCACTTGGTATGAGCGAAAGCTCTGATGCGATAGTGGTTATCGTATCGGAAGAAACGGGTGTTATTTCCGTAGCACAAAACGGTGCAATAACACGTGGATATACGCTTGAAACGCTGAAGGAGATGCTTACTAAAGAGTTTATAGGCGATGAAGCAGATCAGAACAAAAAATCGAAGATAAAGAGCCTTATCAGAAAAGGAGGCACTTCGAATGAAAAATAATCAGCCAAAGATAAAGAAAAGTGTATTTGATAACAATCGCTTTGTGCTTGCGATATCGCTTATTTTTGCAATCGTTTTATGGATAACCGTAAGTCCGGAACGAAGTGTCACGGTTAATTATCCTATTAACATCACCACAGAAAACACCTCTGCCGGCGAGCTTGGTCTTAATGTAATTGAGGGGCAGGCTCAGAATATCAGCATCCGTGTTGAAGGCAAGTGGTATGTAATCGGTGAGCTTGATGCAGATGATTTTATCGTCAGCTATTCCCTTTCGGGTATCACAAAGGCAGGCGAATATGATGTTATGCTGACTGCAAGCAAGGCTTCTACCGGTGCAGATTATAACATCGTATCGGTTGAACCTTCAAAGGTAAAGGTTAAGTTTGACTTTATCAAGACTGCTGTATTTGCAGTTGAAGTTAAGGCAGACGAAATCGAAGCCAGCGAGGATCATATCCTTGGTGCACCGGTCATTGATTCTGGATTCAGTACGATTGAAATAAGCGGTCCGCTCAGCATTATCGACAGTATTGCCCGTGTTGAGGCGAGTGTTGATGCAAACGAAACGCTCTCAACTTCAAAATCCTATACTGCACCTGTCAAGCTGTATGATGCTGCCGGCAAGGAGATAGATACAACGCTGCTGACATTGCCGTTCAACGAGGTTGATATCACCGTGCCGATACACATTTCAAAGGAAGTGCCGATAAAGGCAACCTTCAAGAATGCGCCGGCGGCATACGTAGACGGTATCAGCTACTCACTGAATGTAAGTAAGGTTAAGATCAAGGGAACGAAAGAGGTTATCGACGGAATTACCGAAGTAACGCTGGACACCATTGATTTCTCGCAGTTATCGCCTGATAATAATAAGTTCAAGTTTACGCTGAATTTACCGACCGGCGTTGAGGCGATAGACGATATTCCTGAGATAACAGTTACTGTAAATATCAAAAACTTTGAGCAAAAAAGTGTTGATGTGACAAAGTTTACTGCGGTTAATACGCCATCAGGGATGACGGTCACGCCCGTTACCTCCAAAAAAGCGGTTACTTTGGTAGCGCCGTCTTCAGTCATCGACAGCATCAAGGCTGGAGAGCTTTATCTTGAATATGATATGAGCGGTAAGACTGCCGCTTCAGGAGAAATGGTAGTTGATGCTTTTCTTAAATCCTCAAAATACAATAATATATGGGGTTACGGCACATATCAGATACAGGTTAAAGTCAATACAAAATAAAAGAGGATCGGGAGTTCAGATATGAACTCCCGATTTTTGATAAAAAAATAAGTCAGGTATAACTGTTATACCTGACTTTCGGTTTATATGAATAAATAATCTGCAATAAGTATTGCACGACAGGGTGCGCCATCCGCACCATTGATCTTAAGCGGGGAAGCAGAAAGAAAATAGTTGCCGTCTTTGACCTTATGCAGATCAAGTCCCTCAATAATGACGATATTGTGACGCAGCAGTATTTCGTGTGTACGATCATCACCTATCGAGCAGCATTCTGTGCCGATAAGCCGCACACCTTTATCAATAAGCTCGGTTGCCGAGAACTCATTGAGGACAGCGTTTCCCTTTATCAGCACTCGCTCGCAGGCAAATCTTGTGTTTTCATATACCTCATCGGCACTGACAACATCGTCCTTTACGCTGATAACGGTGCATTTGCCGAAAAACAGCTCAACAGGAAGATCTGCAATGCTGCTTCCGTCGGGAATATAGTGCGACGGTGCATCTATGTGGGTTGCATTGTGAAGACACATATTAATATCGCTCACTGTGCAAGTCCCCTGCTGTTTTGCCGTGAGCTGCGGCACCGTATCCCCCGGATAGACGGATGCCGAAAGCAATTCACGGGTTATATCGTATATTTTCATGCGTTGGGAATGAGCTTGTCCTTGCCGCCCATATACGGACGGAGAACTTCAGGAATATTCACGCTGCCGTCTGCATTAAGGTTGTTTTCAAGGAATGCAATAAGCATACGGGGCGGAGCAACAACAGTGTTGTTGAGTGTGTGTGCAAAATAGTTGCCGTCCTTGCTCTTGACACGGATCTTCAGGCGGCGTGCCTGTGCATCACCGAGATTTGAGCAAGATCCGACCTCGAAATATTTTTTCTGACGAGGTGACCACGCTTCAACATCGAAGGATTTTACCTTAAGATCAGCAAGATCTCCAGAGCAGCACTCAAGTGTGCGGACGGGAATATCAAGCGAGCGGAACAGATCAACGGTATTCTGCCAGAGCTTGTCGAACCAAGCAGCGGACTCTTCCGGCTTGCAGACAACTATCATTTCCTGCTTTTCAAACTGGTGAATTCTGTAAACTCCGCGTTCTTCGATGCCATGTGCACCTTTTTCCTTACGGAAGCAGGGTGAGTAGCTTGTGAGAGTGTAGGGCAGTTTTTCCTCCGGATTGATAGTGTCGATGAATTTGCCTATCATAGAATGCTCGGATGTACCGATAAGATATAAGTCCTCACCCTCAATCTTATACATCATAGCATCCATTTCGGCAAAACTCATAACACCGGTAACAACATTGGATCGAATCATAAACGGCGGCACACAATAGGTAAAGCCACGGTCGATCATAAAATCTCTTGCATACGATATAACAGCTGAATGAAGTCTTGCTATGTCACCCATAAGATAGTAGAAGCCGTTACCTGCTACTTTACCGGCTGAATCGATATCTATTCCGTCGAATTTTGCCATTATATCTGTGTGATACGGTACTTCAAAGTCCGGAACGACCGGTTCTCCATACTTTGTTACCTCAACGTTTTCGCTGTCATCCTTTCCTATCGGTACAGAAGGATCAATAATGTTGGGTATAGTCATCATTATTTTCGTTAGTTTTTCGTCATATTCACGCTCAAGTGATTCGCACTCGGCAAGACGGGTTGCAAATGCTGCGACCTGCTGCTTTGTTGCCTCTGCTTCATCCTTTTTGCCCTGTGCCATCAATGCACCGATCTGCTTTGAGATGCGGTTACGATCTGCACGGAGTGAGTCAGCCTCGCTCTGTGCGGCACGCTTTTTATCATAAAGCTCGATTGCTTCATCAACAAGCGGAAGCTTTTCCTCCTGGAACTTATTTTTGATATTTTGCTTTACTATTTCGGGGTTTTCTTTTACAAATCTTATATCTAACATAATACATTTCCTCTCTGTTAAAACAGTTTTTTAAGCAGCTCGTTCAAATCGTCCTCGCTGTAAAATTCAAATTCTAGCTTTCCGCCCTTTGCTGACGGTGTTATCTGCACCTTTCTGCCGAGCTCTTCCTTTAATGTAAGCTCGATCTGAGTATAGTGCAAATTTTTTGGCTGTACGGTGGTCTCACTTTTGGGTTTTGTTTTTCCGGACTTTGCAAGCTGCTCTATCTGGCGTACCGATGCGCCGTTTTTTATCATCTCAACTGCTTGCTGACGCAGTTCATCGTTACCGAGCGAGAGCAATGCTCTGCCGTGACCTGCTGATATTTCGCCGGATATTATATATTGAGTGAATTTACCAAGTTCAAGAAGACGCAACGCATTTGCAACGGCAGAGCGTGACTTTCCGACCTTTTTTGCAACCTCCTCCTGTGTGAGCGAAAAGGTTTGCATCAGATTTTTATAGCCTTCTGCTTCTTCAATAGCGTTAAGATCCTCACGCTGTA
Organism: Acutalibacteraceae bacterium; assembly: GCA_036308305.1. Taxonomy (GTDB): domain Bacteria; phylum Bacillota; class Clostridia; order Oscillospirales; family Acutalibacteraceae; genus RUG11462. The sequence continues at coordinate 21,801 of JAXJVX010000301.1, forward strand.
GATTTTCTATAAGCGCAAGCTCCATGGTTTGTGCATCATCAAGATCCTTGATGATAACAGGAACTTCATTAAGGCCTGCCTGCATACACGCACGCCAACGGCGCTCGCCTGCTACTATCTGATAATTACCGTTGATCTGCGGGCGTACGACTATTGGTTGTAAAAGCCCATGCAGTTTTATGTTTTCACTAAGTTCTTCGAGCGCCGCCGGATCAAAATAACGGCGCGGCTGATCGGGATTTGGCTCTATTTCGGTTATTCGTACCGTCTGTGCTCCGCCGCTTTCAGCGGTGTTATCAGACATCAGCGCCATATATCCTCTGCCGAGTCCTGATTTTTTAGCCATTTTTAACTCCGTTTCTTATTTATTGTTTTTGATTATCTCTTTTGCCAACTCTTTATATGCAAAAGAGCCTTTTGACCATTTATCGTAATATATTACCGGCTCACCGTATGAAGGTGCCTCAGACATACGCACCGAACGGGGAATTGCTGAGCCGAAAACCTTTTGCGGAAAGAATTTTTTGATCTCCTTTGCCACCTGCTGAGTAAGATTTAGTCTGCCATCATACATTGTGAACAGCACACCCTCTATCTCAATGTTCGGATTGCAGGTGCGTTTTATCTGACGGACGGTATTCATAAGCTGAGAAAGTCCCTCAAGTGCAAAATATTCGCACTGGATTGGTACAAGCACCGAATCGGCTGCACAAAGCGCATTAACCGTGATAATGCCGAGTGACGGCGGGCAATCGAGCAGAATATAATCGTATTCATCTTTTACTGCAGCAATAGCTTTTTTAAAGCAGTATTCACGTTCGGGGAAATCGACCAGTTCTACTTCTGCGCCTGAAAGATTGATATTTGCAGGGATAATATCAACATATCTGAATTTTGTTTTTACAATTGCGTCCTTTACGCCGATCTTTCCGATTAGCAGTTCATATATTGAATTTGTAAGTCCTCTTTTGGATATTCCGTAGCCGCTGGTGGAGTTACCCTGCGGATCAATATCAACAAGCAACGTTTTTTTATCTGCAAGGCCAAGTGCAGCGGCAAGGTTGACTGCGGTAGTTGTTTTGCCGACACCGCCCTTCTGATTTACAACAGCGATTATTTTTCCCAATATATCACCTCCGTAGCATTATTTATATTTACATTATATCACGATATAGGATAAAAATAAAGAGGGAATTCAAATGTTTCACATGAAACATTTGAATTTATCCGCTGTCGAAAGTTAGAATTAAAAATATTTTATTAGAAATTTATTAGAAAAATCAGGTAAAATGAATGAAATATATAATATTATGCTAAATATTATTAATTTTCTGCAAATTTTTATCATAACCCCTTTACAAAAGGAAAAAATTGTTGTATAATGCGATTAGTGTTTGAAACACTCAATGTTTAATATTTATGGAGGTGCAAACTATGAGTTACACAGGTATGGAGCGTTGCATTGACAAGCTTGGCAGAGTTGTTATTCCGATGGAGATCAGAAAGAGCCTCAATCTTCCGACTGACACTCCGCTCGCAATCAGCGTTGAGGGTAACAAAATCATTTTTGAGAAGAGCATCCGCGCATGCATCCTTTGCGGTACACTTGATGATGTAAAAGATGTTAACGGAAAGCGTATTTGCAAGAAGTGTCTTGCTGAGATGGCAGCAGTAGCATCTGCTGAATAAGAGTTTCATTGAATTAGGAGCATCGTGTTTTGACGATGCTCTTGATTTTTTTATTACAATGCTCTATAATGGGCAATGAGGTGTTGATTATGAAAATTACTTGGCTTGGGCAGGCAGGTTTGCTCTTTGAAACTGAAGACCTTACGATAATTGTTGATCCCTATCTTTCCGATAGCGTTGTTAAGGTTAATCCGAATAATTGGCGCAGAGTGCCGGTAGATGAAGGATTATTTGATATTCATCCTGATATTTATATATGCACGCACGATCATCTGGATCATTTAGATCCTGAAACAGTGCCGGTATATTTATCTCGTGAGGATAAGCAGATCACAGTTATCGGCTCTGCCGAGAGCTATACCAAGCTGCTTTCATACAAACACGGTCATAACTATGTCCGTTTCGATCCAGGCACACGCTGGACGCAAAGCGGTGTAACTATCACGGCAATCAAGGCGTATCATTCAGAGCCGACTGCAATTGGCATTGTGGTTGATGACGGCGAGAAGAAATACTATATCACGGGTGATACATTATATAATGATAACATCTTTAATGAACTGCCTGATGATATCTATGCCGTATTTCTGCCGATCAACGGTGTTGGTAACAATATGAATATGGAAGATGCGGCTTTGTTTGCCGAAAAGGTAAATGCCAGATATACAGTTCCCGTGCATTTCGGTATGTTTGATGAGCTTGATCCGAAAGCGTTTCACGTGAAACATAAAGTTATTCCGCAATTATATAAAGAAATAGTGTTTGAGTAAAAATATAGTATTAATGTGTCGAAAGCCACAAAGCAGAAATGCTTTGTGGCTTTCTTATTTTTCACGCAAGTCGTTGATAAGGATTTGAATATGCGATAGCTGATCGTCAGTAAGCCCGGTTGCGTCTAAGGTGTGACGATCGTCGAGTCCGAGTAAATAATCTGCACTTACTGAATAAAGTCTGGAAATTTTGACCAACATATCTATAG
>JAXJVX010000302.1:0-3255 GCA_036308305.1 Acutalibacteraceae bacterium
CAGTATAGGTTACTGATGTGTCACCGCTGTAGCTGTATTCAAGATTGTATGGCTTATAATTTGTGCCGTCAAGAGCAAGTTCAATCACGAAGTCGAACTTGTCACCTACGTCTGCCAAGTCAGTTTCATTAGCTTTATAAATAGCTTTTGACACGCTAAGATCTTTAGTGTTTGGTTTGTTTATAAGCTTCGCAAGATAACTTATATCCTTGGTTGCATTTGCATCACCAAACTTGAATGTAACACCTGAATAAGTGTCGTCATTTACTGCTGTGGTTGTTGTATCAGATGTTTTATCTGCGCTGTTTGTTTTATCATATACAGAGTATGATGTTGAATATGAATAGCCCAGATCAGTTGTCTTTGATTCCTTGACAGTGATATATTCACCGTTGTCAAACGTACTATTATAAGACACGGAACTTCCATCAGTCAATTCTGATGTTTTTGAAACACTTCCAGTTGCGTTTTCTGTTACAAAATCAAAAGTATCATTTGCTTCTGATACAAAATCATCTTTTATACCGTTGTTAAGCGCTGAAGTATCAATTGACTTCTGTACCTCAAGTTCATTTGATACAGGTGTCATTGTAAATGACATCTTCATATTTGATTCGATAAGTCCACGCTCCATATAGAAGATTGTGAGCTTATGAGTTTTGTTGTAATCAAAACCAGTAATTGTATTGGTTTTTGAGCTTACTGAACCGGCTGATGATGTCATCGTACTGCTTGAACCAGGTGTGTAAACCATATCAGCTGTACTTGTGACCTTATTGTTTGTAAAGATAATTCTACCTGTTGATTCCTTATGTGAACCGCCCAGATCAAGTGCGAGCTGGTCGTCAACGAATACCCAAAGATCATCGTCGCCGGAATATTCAAATTTTACAGTTTCTCCGCTTGTTGTGATAGAACCACCGTTACTTGTAAATGAACCACTTTTAAAAGTCATTCCTGTGCTTACAAGAGTTATTCCTGTAGACTTTGTTGAATCAAATGTAAGGTTGCCTGTCTGACTTGGTGAACTATCCCAGTCATTTTTACTCGCCAACAAGAAATAATCATAACCGCTTACATCATCAGGAGTAATTACATCTCCGTCAGAGAACGATGTTGATAACCATCTTCCGGAGCTACTACCATTCCAAGCCCATATATAGTATGAGCCCCAGCCATTGTTAAGATAAATACCATCGGAAAGGTTAACACCGTTGTTTCCGCTTGTGATAGTACTTCCACCGATTGTGCCTCCATCAGGAACTCGGAAGTCAACATCTATTCTGATACCAAATCCATAGTTGAGGTTTTCGCTGTTTGAGTTGTTAAACGGGAAGATACCATAGCCGGATGATTGCCCATTTACAAAGTACTGAAGACCATCTTTAATACCGTAAGTAGTACCTGAGCCGTACTGAACCGCAGTAGCCTCATTACCTGTCCATTGGAAAGAAACGTTATCTGTTGCATCCTTTGAGTTAAAGCTGTATGTAGTCACAGTACCGTCAGAATTAACACTCTTGCGGAATGGGAATTTAGCTGAAATTATCTGCGCAATCGAATTGCTGTTGTGCTTCGTATCAGTAAGCCAAGTATCATTGAACCATGGTGCCTTTGTTGAAGTGCCTACCATAAGATCGCCATCAGAAAGCGTGCTCTGTACAAGCCCCTGCACAGAAGCATATTGATTAGCATGACTTACTGTATATGTAGTACCGTTCCATTCTGACTCTTCTGCCGAACCCACACTCCAACTTGTGATAAGGCCGTTAGAGTTGTTGGCTGCATACATCATATTTCTATCGTATGAACTTGTCTGATTATTATATGTAAGATTGTTTACCCAATACCAACCGAATGGATTGTAGGCAATAGTGTTGTCGTATATAATACTCCAACCTCTTTTACTGTCCCAGCCACTGCCACTATAAGTATCATCATGCTTATCGCCTTCAATATCACCACTGGAATCAGCATATGATTTAAAGGTATTACACAGGTTACCAAAATACAATGGGTATCTCCATGTTGAACCCTGTCCTGCAACATATTTGTCTGATGAACTTTGATAATAAGCAGACAAATCTTTATTGTACTGGTTGAATGGGAACCATGCATTCTTTGAACCGTTAAGACCAGTACCTGCCTGAATTGGATTTCTCCAACTTGTATTATAAAGTTCTGCATCGGAAAGATAGTCGTAGTATTTTGCATCCACACCAACTATATCAACGCTTGATGATTTATTAATTATATCTCCTGTTAAAACAGCACTACTGATATCCATCCACTTTTGAGATGAAACTACATAACAGTTCTCTGTGCTTCCTGTTGTGAAAGAAAGTTTTGCTGTTTCCGAAACTGAACCTGTAGTTGCTGAATTTGAAAAAGTAAACTTCGAACCCTTAGGAACTTGCACCTTAAGAATGTTGTCATAAGTATTTGTTCCGTCACTGTAGGTTGCTGTAAGTTTTACGGAATTATTAAAAGGATCGTCGACATCATAGTGTACATATATTGATGTTTTCCATGCGTCCGGAACCTTAACATATACAGTATCATAAACAAGTGTTGAATTATATGGGTTAGGATACTTACTCCAACGACCTGTAGTCTTACCGGTAAGGTAGAAGAAATTTGAAGTTGAGCTTGTAGATGTGCCTACCGAATCCTTTCTGTCGGCAATGTTCATTGTAACTTCATTTAGAACGCCGTAACTCATCCAGTCACCTGACTGATAATCATAATACTGGTTAATCGCATCAGTATATGTAATATCACTTGTCTGACTGCTTCCGTTGTTACTAAAAATTACATACTCAGCATCCTCAGGGATTGCATAGTAACAATATTGACCTGAAAGAGTAGTCATTGAAGAACCCGGCCATGATGACATAGACTTGTTGTCATCGCTCCAATAGTAAACCTTAGGCGAAGACCAACTTGAAGTGTTCTTGAACATAACTATCTTTTTGCCTGATGAAGCTGTCGGATAAGTCGTTGCCGAAGTATCAACATTCTGGATTGTAAATCTTGCAGTATTTGCTATCGTATTGAACGAATACACTCCATTGTTGCCTTGTGTGTTCAAAGTCGACTCTCCAAGATACGCAAGATTACTGTCATAACAGTAAATCTTTGTAGCACCGGATGTAGCAAGATTCCAATTATCTGTAGCTTCACTGCTCTGTCCGTTTGTCGTAACATATATTGTTTCTGCACTGCTTGTCTGAGACTCAGCAGCGTACATAGTGC
>JAXJVX010000303.1:0-3505 GCA_036308305.1 Acutalibacteraceae bacterium
CAAAGTACGGTGATATGCAGCTTGTAAAATTTGTTATTGGTGTGCTAGATGACAGTTATACGCTTGAAAATGAGAATGTGTCGGCTGCTGCAACAGATCTTTTACTTTCGATGATATTCGAGCCGGTGCTTGAAAACGGCGTTTTCAGAAGTGAAGATTTTGAATCGGAAAAGCGTATTCTGCGTGAGAATATCGAGGGTGAGATAAATGACAAGCGTCGTTATGCGATAAACACCGCTGAAAAGATGTTGTTTGAAAACGAGCCGAGCGGTAATCCTCGTTACGGCACCGTTGAGGCTCTCAATAGCTTAACGGCAGAGGATACAGTAAAGGCATGGCGGCAGCTTATCAAGACTGCTTATGTGCGTGTAAATGTTATATCAAAATCTGCACCGGACAGCGTTTATAATAAGGTCGCACAGTATTTTTCGACGCTCAACAGAAATGTTGAAAAGACAAATTATACACTTGTCCACACCTTCGGCGGAGAGGTCAAGCAGTTGGAGGAAAAGATGGACGTTACACAAGGCAAGATGTGTCTTGCATTTTGCTATGATGCTGACGGTAGTGAAGATGAAAAGATAGCCGCGCGTGTTATGACTGATATGTTCGGCGGCGGTCCGTATTCAAAGTTGTTCCGCAATGTGCGTGAAAAAGAGAGTCTTTGCTATTACTGTGCCGCTATTCCCAATCATCTAAAGGGTACTGTGATGGTGGACAGCGGTATTTTAGAGGAAAACCGTGTTAAAGCGTATGATGGAATACTTCGTGAGCTTGAGGCAATGAAAAAAGGTGATTTTACCGATGAGGATGTCACCGCATCGAAGATATCGCTTTGCGACAGCGCAAGGACTATATCCGATTCACCTGTGGATATCGACACATGGTATTCAATGCGCTGCTACAATACTGCTTATTCCGATCCCGATGAATTTATCGGTGCAATTATGGCGGTAACTAAAGAAAGAATAGTTGCAGTTGCAAATAAAATGAAGCTTGAAGCGGTATACTTTCTTGCTTCGGAGGGGGAAGCGGAATGATAACAACAGTTAAAAATGAGCAGCTTGGTGAAAGCTGTGAGATTTATACCCACAGATCCGGAATTAAGATATATGTTTCCAAAAAGCCGGGATATTCATCAAGCTATGCCATATTCGGCACACGCTATGGCTCTATAGATACTTGCTTTAAGCGCAGTGACAAGGATGAGTTTACAACAGTTCCCGAAGGAATTGCACATTATCTTGAACACAAACTTTTTGAGAGTGAGGACGGCGACGCTTTTACAAGATACGCCAAGACCGGTGCAATGGCAAATGCGTTTACCTCATTTGACCGTACCTGCTATCTGTTTTCCTGCTCTTCAAATTTTGAGGAGTCGCTTAAGATTCTGCTTGATTTTGTTCAGCATCCTTATTTCACCGAGGAAACGGTGCAAAAAGAACAGGGTATAATCGGCCAGGAGATAAGTATGTATGACGATTCGGCTCCGTGGCGGGTGCTGTTTAATCTTTTGGGGCTTATGTATCATAACCACCCCGTCAAGATAGATATTGCAGGCACGCATGAGTCGATCGCACAGATAAACGCCGAGCTTCTTTACGAGTGCTACAACACATTTTATAATCTTAACAATATGTTTATTTGCATTGCAGGCGATGTTGATGTAGAGCGTGTGTTTGCTATTTGCGATGAAATGCTTAAAAACTCTGAGCCGGTAGAGATAGAAAGAGCGGATTTTTCAGAGCCGTATGAATGTGTTGATAAGTATAAGGAAATTACACTTCCCGTTGCAATGCCGATATTTGCTATCGGCTATAAGGAAAGGTGTCTTAATCCGCAGCGTTCTGTTAAGGAGCGGTGCTCGGCGGAGATTTTGCAGAAGATAATTTTCGGTACCGATTCCGCACTTTATAAAAAGCTGCTTGATATGGGGCTTATCAATTCCTCCTTCGGCACGGAATACTTCTTCGGTCACGGATATGCAAGCGTTATCGTTGAGGGTGAGTCTAAAGACCCGAAAACCGTTCACCGTCTTGTCAATGAGGAGATAGAGCGTATCCGTAGGGAAGGCATTTCCGATGATGATTATTCCGCTGCTCTGCGCTGCATTTACGGTAGGATCGTTAGCGCATACAACAGCGTTGAGAATACCGCAATGTCGATGGTCGATGCTGCATTTTTAGGCGAAGGCGTATATGACGAATTTGATTGTATTCGCACCATCACAAAAGAAGATGTGAATGAGTGCTTCAACAATATGTTTGATGTTGAAAATTCGGCTTTGTCTGTTGTAATGCCGAAAAATTGAAAGTGAGGATTTAAGTTATGAATACCTTGATGAAAAACATTTTCTTCGGTCTTGAGCTTGATATCGACCCTGTGGCATTCACTATTCCGGGTCTTAACTGGGATGTGTATTGGTACGGTATCATTATCACGCTGGGAATTGTGCTGGCTATAGTTTACGGCTTTAAAAGAGCACCTAAATTCGGTGTTGATCCTGACCGTTTGAGTGACTGCGTTATCGTTACTCTGCCTTGTGCTATTGCAGGAGGCAGACTATATTACATAGCGTTTGATCCCGATACTACTATTGCTGACTTTTTCAAGATACACGACGGCGGTATGGCAATTCTCGGCGCAGTTATTGCCGCAGCACTTGTCGGTGCGCTGATGTGTAAACTTCGTAAGGTAAATATTTTTGCGGCGCTTGATCTTGCTTCGCTAGGCTTTTTATTAGGTCAGGGTATTGGCAGATGGGGTAACTTTATTAATCAGGAGGCGTACGGTACTCCGACCGGAAGTACATGGTTCGGCATTTCAGGTGAGCGTATCGTATCCGACAGCGGTATTGCAGAGTCGTTGAGCCTTATGCATCCCTGCTTTTTGTATGAATCAATCTGGTGTCTGCTTGGCTTTTTGATACTTCACAAGCTTTCAAAAAAGAGAGCGTTTGCAGGTGAAACTGCATGTATGTATGTTGCGTGGTACGGCTTTGGCAGAATGATAATTGAAGGTTTCCGTACCGATTCACTTATGCTTGGGCAGGTTCGTGTGTCGCAGCTTGTATCGGGACTTATGTTTATTGCAGGCATACTGCTTATAGTAGTACTTCGCCGTGCAGTTAAGATAAACAAGGCAACCCCTGTATACCAGCAGCAGTTTGATGCTGTTGATGAAGCAGAGATAGTTGAAGATACTGATATTGAGCAAACTGCTAATGTATCAGCAAAGGAGGATGTTGAAGATGGCACAGATAATCAGCGGTAAGGAAGTATCGCAGAGTGTCAGAGAAAAGGTTGCAAAATCAGCAGCCGAGCTTACTGCTAAAGGAAAAAAGCCGGGACTTGCAGTTATTATAGTAGGCGAAGATCCTGCATCAAAGGTGTATGTTGCGAACAAGAAAAAGGCGTGCGCTGAGGTCGGTTTTTATTCGGAGGAATATGCTTTGCCCGAAAAGACCGAAATGAAGGATCTGCTTGAGCTTATAGATGTATTGAAC
>JAXJVX010000304.1:0-11351 GCA_036308305.1 Acutalibacteraceae bacterium
ATAAATTCATTGATATTAAAAGCATCAATATCGCATTTTGCATTCATGAGCTGAAGCAGGAATTCTGTGCAATAGCCGTATTCAAGCTTGCTGTCAGCGCCGAAATTGCCGATGCTTGGCATATCCGATGATGTGTTTTCAAAAAAAGAGGCGCTGTCCTCTATCTCTTCACCGCAAAGGTATTCGTACATACCATCGAATATGCAGATAAGACCTGCACCTCCGCTGTCTACAACACCGGCTTCCTTTAAAACCGGCAGCATATCGGGAGTTTTTGCAAGCGTATTTTTCATCTGCCCGATAAGAGCCTTGAAACACTCTTCAAAGGAATTAAAATCCGAATAATTCTCTTCAAGAAAATCTGCCGCCATTCGTATGACAGTCAGCATCGTTCCTTCGGTCGGGGTGATAACAGAACGATATGCGTCCTCCTTGGCACACTTGAAAGCATATGAAAAATCAGCAATCGATACGGTTTCTTTATCGGTCAACCCCACATAGATGCCGTGGATGAACTGAGAAAAAATAACGCCCGAATTTCCTCTTGCCGACATAAGCACAGCCTGCGAGAGATATTTCATATACTTATCAACATTTTCTTCTCCCTTTGCAGAGCGAACACCGCCACCCAAGGTTTTTGCCATGTTAGTACCTGTGTCGCCGTCCGGCACGGGGAATACATTAAGATTGTTGATGATATCTACATTGCGTTTAAGATTACGGTATCCGTTTTGAAACATACCGTGAAGCAGAGTACCGTTAAGCATTTGTGTCTGCATTTATTCTTTTCCCTCTATCGTAACTTCTTTGCCGTGGCAGAATACAATGATAGTTCCCGGACCTACTGATGCACCAACGATAGGACGGATCGTGTCTATATGAACATTTTTAAAGGGAGCGATCTTCAGTATCTCATCACGAACAGCTTCTGCGTCTGCAAGACAGTCAGCATGGCTGATATAGAGATTTTCGTAAATTCCGTCAGCTGCCTCTTTAATATCCTCTGCGATAGCACGGCGTGAGTTATTAAGTCCTTTTACCTTTTTATAAGCATAGTTCTGACCTATACGGTCGGATATAATTATCGGCTTAACACCGAAAAGATCGCCGAAAAATGCGCTGGATGCCTTTACACGACCTGCTCGGCGCAGATATTCAAGACTGCCGACAGTACCAACCTGATTTACGCAAAGCTTGCAGCCTTCAATTGCATCGCTTACTTCGTCAATACTCTTGCCTTCCTTGCGGAGATCCGAGGCAAGCATAGCAAGATAGCCTTGACCGAGTGAACTGATAAGCGAGTCGATGCAGTAGATCTTTGCAGCATCATATTCTTTTTTAAGCTCGTCTGCAACGATTCGTGCTGTGTTTATCGAACTCGAAAGTGCCGATGAGCAGGAAATATATATGATATCGTATTCTTTATCGAGCCATTCTCTGAACTTTTCTTCATATGCAACACGCGGAACCTGTGTTGTAAACACACGAGTACCTTTACGCATAATATCGTAGAATTCTTTTGCAGAATGACTTTCCCAATCGAGAGATGCTACATATTCAACATCGTTGATTATGTAATTCATTGCAACATAGTCAATGTCATACTGATTACGGACAGATTTCTCAAGATCGCTGGTTGAATCAGTGATAATTGCATACTTTCTCATATTAGCCCCTCTTTCTTATTTTTTATTGCGCTGCTGCGTAATAATTTCGTTCATAATTGCCTTTTCTTTTTCGTTGTTTTCGCTTATCTCAGTACCATGATAAAACGCAGCACAAAGTCCCGGTCCTATTGATACACCGCAGGACATACCTACATCATTAATAATGATCTCCTTGGGATTAAACTCCTTTTGTATCATATCCCTAAGCTTTTGAGCAGCCTCAGGACGGTTGGAATGAGCAACGAACATTATCTGCTTTTCGGGTTCAATTACAGTTTTTTTCATATAGCGGATAACTGCGTCAAAAGCCGCACGCTTACCCTTGACTTTAGCCAACACCTCTGAAAGACCCTTGCGGTTGAAATCTGCCATCGGATTTACGCCGATAAGTGTTCCGAAAAATGCATTGAAATTCGAAATTCTACCTGTTTTACAAAGGAAGAAAAGATCGTCCATAGAGCCCATTTGATGAATACAATGCTTGTTGTTTTCAACAAATTCAGCAGTTTCCTCAATGGTTGCTCCTTCCGCCTTTTTTTGTGACGCCATTATAACCAGCAGCGACAGTGAAGTTGAGTAACGAAGTGAGTCGATAATAATTATTTTTCGTTCGGGATATTTTTTCAGCAGTTCCTTTTTAACTAATTCACAGGCCTGATATGTGCCCGAAAGAGCAGTTGATAAAACTATTGCAAGTATGTCCTTGCCCTCTTTTAAATATTTTTCATAAACTTCCAAAATATCTCCCGTAGGAGCGCAGGCAGTTTTGTAAAGCGTATTCTTATCTGACATTGACTCATAAAAGGCTTTGGGTGAATAACGCTCCCAATCAAGATCAGCGGGCTCAGCGTGTCCGTCCGGGAAATACACGATTCCCTTGATATAATCAGGTATATCAAATCGTTCACGAAGATCCTTTGTCAGATCTGAAGAAGTATCCGGTATAATAACAAAATCGGCCATTTTTTATATTTCCTTAAATAACTTTAATATATTTAATATGATATCATAACACAGCTAATATTTCAACAATTTCATCATTTTTTTGATAAAAAATGATGAAATTATACAAGGTATATGTTATAATTGTTCAGGCTATAAATTTATATGTATTTTGGAGGGGAAAATGCCGTATATTTTAACCATAATTTTAATTATTGCTGTGCTTGCTGTTATCGGCGGATTTGTTGCAATGCTGGCAGTAACATTACCGATATCCAAAAAGGTCTATAACGATCAGCTTGTACGTACATCGCCTGAAAAATGGGGTAGAGTATGTTCTGCTCCGGAAAATGATGAGCAGCTTGCTATGTGGAACAGCGGTGTGCGTTGGGCAGAGGAAAACAGCAAGCATTGCAGCGAAGTTATGATAGAAAACGACGGATACCGTCTTTACGGTGAGTATTTTGATTTTGGCGGTAAAAATTGCATTATCATATTGCCGGGCAGATGTGAAAGTCTTATGTATTCATATTACTTTGCGCCGCCATATAAAAATGCAGGCTTTAATGTTTTGGTTATTGATACCCGTGCACACGGAAAGTCAGACGGTAAGTATAACACTATTGGTATTGATGAAAGCCGTGATGTTGCAGCGTGGGCAGAATATGTGTGTAAAAATTTTGGCAATGAAAAGGTATATATCCACGGTATCTGCATAGGCACGGCAGCAGGTCTTATTGCTATGGCGAAAAAGGATTGTCCGGATTGCATAAAAGGCCTTATTACCGAAGGTTGCTTTGTATCCTTCCGTGAGACTTTTAAGCGCCATATGATGTATGATAACCGTCCGCTTTTTCCGGTGCTTGATACCGTTATGCTGCTTATTAAAAAGCATACCGGCGCAAACGTGTATAAGGATAAGCCGATAAAGGCTATCAGGAATGTGCATCAGCGAGTGTTGTTTTTGTATGGAGAAAAGGATGTTTTTTCAATTCCGAAAAAGAGTATTCAGCTTTACAATGCATGCGCTTCAGTTGATAAAAAACTCGTCTGGTTTGAAAACGGCGGACATTCGCATCTTCGTATCAACAACACCGAGAAATACGATAACGCAATTATAGAGTTTTTGAAGAATGAATAAGAAATACGCAGTTTTCACAATGGATGTTGAAGCATTTACCGATACGGAGTGTGTCAGCTATTCCGGAGCGGATATTGAAGTAGATTTGCTCGACGGATTTGATGAGTATATAAAAATCCTCGATAAATACGGTATTAAAAGCACGCTTTTCACGGTCGGCAAGCTTGCTCCGAAGATAGCAGGTAAGATGAAAAGATGTGTTTCGGCAGGGCATAGAGTAGCACTTCACAGCTACGAGCATATTGCACCTATGGATTTAAGCCTTGAGAAATTCAGAGAACAGACCAAAAAGGCAAGAGAGATGCTCTGTGAGCTGTTTGGCACAGAGGTAGTCGGCTTTCGTGCGCCCTGTTTCAGCATAGATAAAGCAAGACTTGATATTTTGCGTGAGCTGGGCTTCAGCTATGATTCAAGCCATCTTGATTTTCCTGCCCGTCATACTGTTGAACTTGATCTGAGCAGTTTTAGTAAGCTGCGTGAGGGCATTTTTCATAAGGACGGATTTTATGAATTCGGACTTTCAAGGTCAAAGGTGTTCGGTCACCGCTTCCCTATATCCGGCGGAGGATATGTAAGGCTCAGTAATTGGAGCTTTATAAAATCACTTATACACCAGCACCTTAAACAGAGCAACTACTATGTATTCTATCTTCATCCGTTTGAGCTTACACACCAAAGAGTTCCTTTCATAAAGGAACTGAATTTAGCAGATAAATATTATCTCAAAGCCGGAATTGCAACCTATCGTTACAAGATAGAGAGCATAATCAAGATGCTGAAAAAAAGCGGCTACGAGTTCGTCACTTTCGAAGATCTTGTAGGTATTATGAACGAGCAAAGATAAACAAAACCACACGGAAATCAACTGCTTTTCCGTGTGGTTTATTCATTATTCACTCACATAATAGCTTGTAGATATCGCCTTTTTTCTTGCCGGTGGCGGAGGCTGCCTGCTTTGCGGCGGCTGATGCCGGCATTCCGCTATCTTGCAGTTTTCTTGCAATATCGACTGCATCTTCAAGCGTATATTCATTATCGTCATCCTGTGGCTTTGCACCCTCAATAACAAGTACGAATTCGCCCTGCGGCTTGGTTTCTGCAAAATGGGCAATAGCGCCGGAAAGAGTGGTTTTTATTACCTGCTCATGCAGCTTTGTTATCTCACGGCAGACTGCTATCTCACGATCACCCAAGGCATCATACATATCCTGCAAGGTGTATATCAGCTTGTGCGGCGCTTCGTAGAAGATCATCGTGCGTGGCTCATTCACAATTTGAGCAAGATGCTCCTTGCGGCTGCGTTTATTCACACTCAGAAAGCCCTCAAATGTAAATCTGCCGGAACTCATACCTGATATTGCCATTGCGGTGGCAAAGGCTGTGGGGCCCGGAACCGATTCAACATCTACATTCTCCTCGCGGCAGGCTCTTACAAGATCCTCACCGGGATCTGATATAGCAGGCATGCCTGCATCGGTCACAAGAGCGCAGTTTTCACCACATTTTATGCGTGATAAAATTTCTCCCGTTCTTGTTACTCTGTTATGCTCATGGTATGAAACAAGTGGCTTTTTGATACCGAAATGGGTGAGCAGCTTCATTGTAACACGGGTATCCTCGGCGGCGATAAAATCGACCTCGGACAGTATACGTATTGCCCGTGGGGATAAGTCCTCAAGATTACCGATAGGTGTGCCTACCACATAAAGCCGTGCCATTACTGCTCCTCCTCACATTTTCGGGATAAATGTTCCCGCCAATTCTTATATATAAGTTCGATCTCTTTTGAGTCTTTTCCGTTTTCCTTTAAATACAACTCAGGAAGAATTTTAATCCCATCCTTTGCGCCTTTTACCCCTTCACATAAAAACAGCATCGGGGAAGATCCTGCTTCATTGCTAATCATACGAAGTCTTTTCGGCGATATGCCATACTCATTCATAGCGCAGATGACATCGCAGAGCCGTTCGGGACGGTTGCATACGCAAAACCTACCGTTTGGCATTAAAAGCATAGCCGCAGCCGCTGCGATATCCGAAAACTCGCATTTTATCTCCATGCGTGCAATATCAATGCCGTCACATCCTGTCGTAAGTCCTGCACCGTGCTTTTTATACGGTGGATTACATACAACAAGGTCGTATTTACCGTTCATCTGCTTCGGCAACGACTTAACATCACAGCAAAGCGGAGCAACACGATCAGCAAGCCCATTTTCATCTACCGCTGACTTTACAAGTGCGATAGCATCGGGCTGAATATCAACAGCGGTGATGGAAGCGGTTTTGCTATCTCTTGCAAGCAATAGCGCAATAATACCGCAACCGGTGCCGATATCACAGGCATTTTTGAATTTTTTATTATTTGCAAAATATTCAAGCAGTACCGCATCGGTGCCGAAACGGTGTATGTCCGAACAAAACAGTGTTATACCGCCTAAATCTTCCTTTTTCATAAATTAAATCCCTTTTAAAGATTCAAGGCGCATTACGCAGAACGCAACACGCCTTGTTTTAGTGGTTTAAGTAATTGATTAAGCCTCAGAAATAGCGTCAACCGGGCAACCGTCAGCGCATGAACCGCAATCGATGCAAGCATCCGGATTGATTTCGTATTTGCCTTCACCCTCGGAGATAGCCTCTACGGGGCAACCGTCAGCGCAAGCGCCGCAGCTGATGCAATCTTCAGAAATTTTGTATGCCATTAGTAACACCTCCATTTTTACAAATAATATCACATATTCATTGAATTTGCAATAGATAAATTATTCTTTTTTTAAACTTTTTACTCTGCTTGACAAAAAACCGTTATTGTTTATAATAAAAAATATAAATGATCGGAGGATTATATGAATACTCAAAATATTTTTTTATATAAGGATTTTGTGCCGTACGGGGACAAGGCATCAGATGAATTTTCACCGTTTATGCGTGACTTTTCGTTAGATAACAAGTCGGGGGCTGTTATTGTGTGCCCCGGAGGCGGATACTGTATTCGTGCAGAGCATGAGGGCATTGTAATCGCAAAGGAGCTGAACAAGGCAGGTATTTCGGCATTTGTGCTTGAATACAGAGTGCAGCCAAAGTATAGCGATATACCGCTCAATGATGCGCTGCGTGCTATTCGTATCGTGCGTTCTTTCGGCTTTGATAAGGTCGCAATAATGGGATTTTCGGCAGGCGGACATCTTACCTGCTGTGCGGCAACGATGTATGATGATGCTGTTTTATGCGGCGATGAGTACGATAAATTCAGCGCCCGGCCCGATGCATTTATCCCGTGTTATGCCGTTGTGAGCATGGTACATAATTCGCATATTGGGTCGGCGAATATGTTACTTGGAGATAGAATTGATGATCATTCGGTGCGCAAACGTTTTTCGGCTGAACTTAATGTGAACAAGGATACGCCGCCTGCATTCATTTGGCATACTGCTGATGATAATATTGTTCCGGTGGAAAACAGTCTTGACCTCGCTGCGGCTTTGAGCAGATACAGTATTCCTTATGAGTTGCATATCTATCCTCACGGTCATCACGGGCTCGGCCTTGCAAAAGGTATGGAACCTGTTGATAGCTGGATTGGTTGCTGTATTGCCTGGCTAAAAAGACTCGGATATTAAAATATAATACCCTCGCTGCATTTTTGTAATGCAACGAGGGTTATTTTAATATAATTTAGTATTATAGATTATATTATTATAATTTTGAGGTGGTAAAATGCAGATAAAGCTGAGTGAACTTTATGAAAAAGAGGTGATCTGCATTAAAGACGGTGCAAGGATGGGAGAGATCAGCGATGTGCAGATATGCAGTGAAACGGGGAATATCAGCTCTATTCTGATATACGGCAAAGCACGCCTTTTCGGATTGCTTGGCAGAACACCAGATTTCATCATAGATTGGTCTGCTGTTGAGGTGATAGGGGATGATGTTATACTTGTAAACATTGATCTACCTGATGCACCTGCAAGAAAGCACTTGTCGCTTTCCAGATATTTTAATGATCTATAATTTTTCAGCAAACCACACACGATCTACCGTGAACTGCTTGCGATTTAAATATTCAAGCTCGCCCGCATCTGTGGTGAAATTAAATACCAGCCGATAAGAGTATAGCGCCTGATGTGTAAATCCTTCCCTTTTATCGGCGGCATTTTTGCCGTATTTGCCGTCGCCCACAAGAGGATGTCCGATAGATGAAAAATGCGCTCTTATCTGGTGTGTTCTGCCGGTGAGCAGTTCTATTTCAAGCAGCGACATATCATTATTTTCACGCAGCACCCTGTATTTTGTGCGAATTTCCTTGGAGTTTTCAAATCGCTCTTTTCTGACGGTCACAAGATTTTTATTCTCGTCCTTGCACAGATATCCGCAAAGCGTGCCTTCCTTTTCCTTCAGCGTGCCGTGGACAAGGCAAAGATAGAATTTATCCAGCTCACGGTGTTTGATCTTTTCGTTGAGGATACGGAGTGCTTCTGCGTTTTTAGCGGTGATGACGATACCGCCGGTGTTGCGGTCGATACGGTTGGCAAGGGCAGGGGTAAAGGAATTCTCATTCTGCGGATCGTATTCGCCCTTTTCGTATAAATATCGTTTTATACGACCGATAAGTGTGTCGTTATATTCGCTTTCGTCAGGATGCACGATAAGCCCCTCCGGCTTGTCACAAAGGAGAATGTTTTCGTCCTCATACACTATGCTTAGCTTTTTACCGGCACGCAAAAAATCATACTTTTCTTCAATTGCGGCAAAAAATTCATCATTGATGTACATATCAACAACATCACCGACATTTAGCCGTGTAGATATCTGTGCTCTTGCTCCGTTTACCTTGATACGCTTAAGGCGAATGTATTTGTACATCAGACCGTTAGGCAATTTTGGAGCAGCCTTCTGCACAAATTTATCAAGACGCTGATTTGCATCGTTTTTTGTAATGTTAAAGCTTTTCATATTCTCTTTTCCAAAAATATTTTTAAAATAAGTATATCATACAGTTTGAAAATATGCTATACTATTCAATGAAAAAATTGCACGGAGTTGTAAATGTATTATGGATAAGAAAAGAGTGCTGGTTGCAATGAGTGGCGGAGTGGACTCGTCCGTTGCCGCTGCAATGTTGATAGAGCAAGGCTACGAGGTCGAGGGTGCTACTATGCAGATATGGCCGGATATCACAGATGAGGAGGAACGCTGCACAAACGGTTGCTGTTCACTTTCGGCGGTAGATGATGCACGCAGAGTTGCAAATCTTTTAGGAATAAAATATCATGTGCTTAATTTTAAAGAGCAGTTTGAGAGGGATGTAATAGATCCTTTTGTTAAGGAATATATTGCAGGCAGAACACCAAACCCCTGCGTTATGTGCAACCGCACTGTAAAATTCGAGGAATTTTTGCGAAGAGCCAAAACTCTTGGCTTTGACTATATTTGTACAGGCCATTATGGACTGGTTGAAACAGGGCAGGACGGTAGAATGCTGCTTCGCCGTTCCGTAACTGCTGAAAAGGACCAGACATATGCATTATTTACATTGACTCAAGAGCAGCTTTCACATCTTCTTTTGCCGGTCGGCAGACTCACAAAGCCCGAGGTGCGTGAGTACGCAAGAAAGCTTTGTCTGCCTGTGTCGGACAAGCCTGATTCGCAGGAGATCTGCTTTGTTAAGGATAATGATTATGCTGGCTTTATTGAGAAGCGTGGATATGAATGCCGTCCCGGCAACTTTGTTGATCTTGACGGTAAGATAATAGGAAAGCACAAAGGCATCATTCACTATACTATAGGTCAGCGTAAGGGGCTTGGCGGCGGATTTGCGAAGCCAATGTTTGTAGTGCGTATAGATGTAGAAAAGAATGAAGTGGGGCTTGGCGGCAATGAAGATACTTTTAAAAATGATCTTATTGCAAAGGATTTGAATTGGATATATAAAGAGCCGATTGAACCATTTAAGTGTAAGGCAAAAATACGGTACAATGGTCCGTCTGCCGACTGTACAGTATATCCGCACGGCGACACGGTCAGAGTTGAATTTGATTCACCTGCTCGTGCAGTTACCCCCGGTCAGTTTGCTGTATTTTATGACGGCGATTATGTTATCGGCGGCGGAACTATCATCGGATGACAATACTAGTTGCATAAAACGGAGGCTTAAAAAGAAACTCACCTATAAACTGATATGCACTCCCAAAAAAAGTGTTTAACTTTTTGAGTGCATATCATAAACAGGTGAGTTCTTTCATTATAAAATTTCAGTAAGTTTTATTGCACTGTTTACAAGGAAGCTGATGTTTTCCTCATTGTAAATGGTGTCGTGTTTTGTGTGGATGCGATCAAGATACAGTATCTTTAAACGTTTTGTGCGCTTAAATGCACCGATACCCACTCCCATAGGAAATGATGACTGATCAGACGGGTAGAATACATTTTTTGATACGACTTGGGTACAAATCGTTTCATTGCCCTTAAAAGCCTCAGTAATTGCAGGAATATAGTCTGATGCTTTCTTTTTAACTATCAACAATATGTCGTTGCCGTCTGAAACACAGTCGAAATTGATAAGCAGCTTATTTTTCATCATAGTCTTGTGCTTTGAATTGTAGCCGCAAGAGCCGAAAAGACCCATCTCCTCTAAATCAAAAAGCACAAACGCCGCATCTTTTTTAGCGTTTTCGGGCATTGAGAGCATTGTGTCGATAACCACCGTAACACCTGAGGTATTGTCGTTTGCGGTATGCTTGTTGGCAGGACCGAATACAAAAAAACCGAGTAACACTAAAACGCTCAGCTCATACACCAATGTTAAAAACGGCGCAGGCACGATAAATGAAGACAAAAATGTGATTATAAATACTATTGCAAATACGGCAAGGACTATTGCGATCTGATAAAGAAGATACAATCCGATGTTCTTCGGTGTTATCAAATTCGGAAATGGCAAGGTAGCGCAGGTATCGTAGTGTGCAGTATATATCACTTTTGCGCTTTCGGGATCGCCGATGACAATATTTCTTGCGCCCAGCATACCTTTTTCAGTCTTTACCTCATATCCTGCCATATCGGCAAGGCTTTTGACATATTCTATAAATTCAGTCTTTTGTTGTTTTGATTTTCGTATCTCGTATTTTTCAAAAATTGTTTTCGTTGTTTCGGTCATAATAATTCCTCGAAAACGGAGATGGCATACGGGTCGTACTGTAAAGGACAGTAAAAGGAAGTACGAAATTTTCGTGCTTCCTTTTAATTTTGTCTCATACCGTAGCAAGCAGGGCATTTGGGCGCCCAATATCACTTGTTAGGAGAACCTAAAACCCTTAACCCATCTCAGAAAATGTTTTAATAAGTGATATTGTGAGACAGGTCTCACAGTGATATTTTTGATAAATCAAAAGTGATATGCTTTGCATACCTCACCTTTGGTGAGATATTAGCAAAGCGTGATATTTTATTCGCCCTTAAAATGCCGAAGGCAATATCACTCGGCGGTAGCCGAATATAACTGCGAAGCAATATAACTCGCTTAAGTCATCTCCGTTTTTTATTACATTTCAACTGTTATTTCATGTGATTTTCCGTCACCGAAAAGCGGAACTATGTTAC
>JAXJVX010000305.1:0-4864 GCA_036308305.1 Acutalibacteraceae bacterium
AAAGGAGGATTTTCCATGAGTAGAAAATTAGTTTCAATTTTATTAATGTTAGTTTTAACTTTAGCTGTTATTGCACCTGTCGGTGCCATTGCCGAGAATTCAAATATTCTTGGCGATATCAATGGTGATAGCAGTATTAACGGTAAAGATGTGCTTACATTGCGCAAGAATATTGTAGGATTACCGGTGGATGTTTTCGTTACAGAAAATGCTGACGTTAATGAAGACGGCAATATCAACGGAAAAGATGTTCTTTTGCTTCGTAAATACATTGTAGGTCTTGATAAGCTCGGTGCTAAAGTAAGCATGAACGGCACTATTAACGGTAATGTGTACACAAATGAGTATTTCGATGTAACGTTTACTAAACCTTCCGGTTGGGAATATTATACCGAGGAAGAATTGCAGGATATGGGTTACGACGAAACTGTTGATATGATGGCAATCTCTGCGGATGAGATGAGTAACGTTGGTGTATACATAACTGATCTTACTGAAACCGGTGAAGAGGGTCTTACTGCAGAAGAAGGTATTGAACAATTCGTAGAATTTTATACTGAATTTGGATTTGAAGTCAGCAAAGTTACATCTGTTAAATTAGGCGACGTTGAATATAAATCGGTAACTGCTTCACTTACTGTTGAGGACATTACAGTTAATCAATATATTTATTTGAACGTTGTCGGAGACGGACTAATTATAATTTATGCTACCGATGTAGCTGATAATCCTAAAAGCTTTTATGAAGCAATGCTTTCATAATTTTAAATGAACTTAAGCCGACGGAGTCTTATCCGTCGGCTTTTTGTATAAATTATAAATTTATTAAATATTTATTCACATTTTCCTTGATTTATAATCAAATAAGTGGTATAATATCTGCATTAATTTTGTTTTTCGACTTATCTCGGAAAGTGAAAAATCAGAGAGGAATGAATTTTTATGGCAGAAATTATAGCATTTGTTATTTACTTTGTATCAATGCTTGCCATCGGTCTTGTTTTCTTCTTGCGTAGCAAAAGTGCAGGAGAGAAGGAATACTTTCTCGGCGGCCGTTCAATGGGTCCATGGGTAACAGCATTGAGCGCACAGGCATCGGATATGAGCGCATGGCTTCTCATGGGCTTGCCCGGTAGTATTCTTGCTTTCGGTCTTGGTCAAGCATGGATCGGTATCGGTCTTGCTATCGGTACAGCAGCTAACTGGATAATTGTTGCAAAGCGTCTGCGTCGTTTTTCAAGCGCTGCAAACGATTCTATTACATTGCCGCAGTATCTTTCTAATCGCTTTGCAAGCAAGAGCTTGGTATTGCAGATAATTTGTGCTGTAATTTTTCTTGTGTGCTTTACAGTTTATGTCGCATCAGCATTTACTGCAGGCGCTAAGGTGTTTGTCACTGTATTTCCGCAGCTTGATCAAAGCGTGGCTATGCTTATATTTGCTCTTATTCTTATCATCTATACCTTCCTTGGCGGCTTCAAGGCTGTTTGCTGGACTGACTTTTTCCAAGGTCTTTTGATGCTTGTTGCATTGCTTGCAGTGCCGATAATTGTTGTATGCACCATGAATCTTGATTCAAGTGTGCTTAATGAGGTTTATACATATAAGGGAAATGAGTATGCGTTCAACGCAAACCTTTTCAGCGCTTCATGGCAGGAAATTGTTTCAGGTTTGGCATGGGGTCTTGGTTATTTTGGTATGCCTCATATCCTTGTTCGCTTTATGTCTATCAAAAAATCTTCAATGATTAAAAAATCAGCAACTGTTGCAATTGTTTGGGTAGTTATCTCACTGTTTTCAACTATACTTATTGCATACTTCGGCAGAATTATGATTGGTAAAGAACTTATTGAAGCCGGTCTTACCGAAAATGTATTTATAGTTGTTGCAAGAAAACTTTTCCCAGGATTTATCGCAGGACTTTTGCTTTCGGCAATTATTGCAGCTTCTATGTCAACGGCTGACAGTCAGTTGCTTGTTGCATCTTCATCATTTACGAGCGATATTTATAAGCCGCTGTTCCGCAAGAATGCATCAGATAAAGAGCTTCTTTGGGTTGGTCGAGTAGTTGTTCTTATCGTGGCAGTTGTTGCTTACTTCATTGCAAGCAGTAAGGCAGATGGTGCGGCAGCTATCATGGACATGGTTGGTAATGCTTGGGCAGGCTTCGGATCTTCCTTTGGCCCTGTTGTACTGCTCTCACTTTTCTGGAAACGTATGACCTACAAGGGAGCAGTTGCCGGTATCATTGGCGGCGCAGTTGCTGATGTTTTGTGGTTTATTTTCCTTTCGGCATCAACAGGCGTATATGAGTTATTACCCGGATTTGTTGTCGGCTTTGTTTGTTGCGTTGCTGTGTCACTTGTTGATAAAAAGCCTTCACAAGAGATCGAAGCTATTTACAATATGGCAACCGACAAAACTATTGATGACTGATAATACATCTCATTGCAGCTCTTTGCTTTTGTGCAAGGAGCTGTTTTAATTTATTTAATTTATTTATGTATCCTTACTTGAATTATGATGCGATTTATAATATAATAAGTAACAAGTAAAGTGATTCGGAGAAGTATAATGAAAGAATTGGGCATGCGTCTTAAATTGTTGCGTAAGGAACAAAGAATCAGGCAAAACGAGATTTCTACCATATTGGGTATTGACAGATCGACCTATTCTTGTTACGAAACAGGCAGAATAACTCCTTCATCCGAAATGCTTGCTATCTTAGCTAGGTTACTTGGCACATCAACAGATTATCTTTTGGGACTGCAACCGCTTAATATAATGACTGAACCGGAGTCTACATATGAAGTGGATAAGATGGAATATACGCATAATGAGCGTATGCTTTTAATGGCATATCGTTTAATGGACGATGTTCAGAAGAAGCTGATTGACGAATATGTTAAAAAATTAAACGACAATAAAGAAAAGGAAAATGAATAAATGAAATATATCATAGATCCGGAGCAAATGACAAATATGTTTCCGATACCGTCATCGGTAGCGTCAAAGCATATAAAAATGGCAAATGAAATGCAGCTTAAGGTGCTGCTGCTTTTTCTGTCTGATGTTGCTTCTGCGGATTTGGATGCTATTTCAAAAAAACTTTCTATAACAACAGGTAAAGTCGGAGAAATACTTGAGTATTGGGAGCAATGCGGAGTATTAAAAAACACGCAAGCTGCGGTAAAAATATCGCAGTCTAAGGTCACTGCCAAGAAGGCTGATAAAATATTGCCGGACGATAAGCCAACTCGTGAGGAGGCTATACGAAGAATGGGTCAGTCGGAGGAAATTCGTGTGCTTTTTCAAGAAGCGCAAAACCGTCTTGGCAGACTTATCACTCAGGGCGAAATGTCTACACTTGTCTGGCTGTATGATAGCTACGGTTTGCCTGTTAGTGTTATTCTGACGGCAATAAATTATGCTGTCAGAGAGGGCAAAGCAAGATTTAAGTACATTGAAAGTGTGTGTATTGATTGGGCAAATAACGATATCAATACCCTTGAAAAGGCTGATAAGCGTATCGGTGAAATATATATGGCAAAATCAGCGTGGTCAAGGATCGAAAGCATTTTCGGAATTGAGCCGAGAAAGCCATCGGCTAAAGAGGCTGAATATGCTGATAAATGGATAAACAGATATGATATGTCTGAGCAACTTTTGAAAATTGCTTATAATAATTGTATGGATGCAATACATAAGCTGCGCTTTGCATATATCGATTCAATAATCGAGAATTGGTATAAAAACGGTGTTAAGGCACCTGAGGATATTAAAAAGCAGGACGATAAGGTAGCATCAAAAGCAGAATCAAAACCTCGTACCTCGTCCTATGATCTCAACCGTATTAAGGGTAAGTTCAATAATTTTTAAAGAGGGGTAGTAGATTTTGGGCTTTTCGGTTAAATATATAAATAAAGCGCTTGAAGCGGTAAGCCGTAGCAAAGAAAACAGAGAGCTTCTTGCACACTCCAAAAAGGTTAAGATATATGAGCAGCATCCAATGCTCTCAATGCTTGATGCTCAGATATCACAGACCTTTGCCGGCGTAGCCGGACTTGTGCTTAAAGGTGATACGGAGAGTGTTAAGAAGGCAAGTGAAAAAAGTCTTGATTTACAGCGGCAACGCACAGAATATTTGAAAGAAAACGGTATTGAAGAGGATGACTTTAATCCGGATTATAGCTGTAAAGTGTGTAATGATAGTGGTTATGTGAATGGTAAGCTTTGTAGTTGTGTAATGGCACTTGCTAAGAAATATGCGATTGATGAGCTTAACGAGGATACTCCGCTATCACAATGCAGATTTGAAAATTTTTCGCTTGATTATTACAGCGATGAGCCGCTTTACGGAGGCCCAAGCGCAAGAGAAACAATGACTAAGATTTGCGGGTACACCGTAAATTATGCAGACAATTTCACTCCACAGAGTGAAAGCCTGTTTTTCTTCGGCAAAACAGGTGTCGGTAAAACTCATATATCGTTGAGTATTGTCAATGAAGTTGTTAAAAAAGGATATAATGTAATTTATATGCCGCTTGGTAAATTGCTGCGTAAGATCGAAAATGAATATTTCGGCAACTCGAACAGCGGAGAAACGCTGAACAGCGCTATCAGTTGCGATCTTATAGTGCTTGACGATCTCGGTACGGAGTTTTCAACGCAGTTTACTAACTCAACTATATATGAAATAATCAATTCCCGTATTCTTTCGGGCAGACCAACTATCATCAGCACTAATCTTGATGTTGAAGAGATAGAAAAGAAGTATTCCCAACGCATTACATCTAGAATCTTCGGTTGTTACCGTTTGTTTGAATTTGTAGGCGAGGATATAAGAACGCTAAAGTAATCCCCA
>JAXJVX010000306.1:0-4388 GCA_036308305.1 Acutalibacteraceae bacterium
ATATGAGCATTAGCGGCATAACAAAGGTGCTGAACTCGCTTGACATTCCTGCGTTTTGTTACGGTGTAAAAGGCCGTCAATATCCGGAAGTCGGCGAGCAGATAACCGAATCTCTGAAGAACTGTAAACAGGTGATCTTTTGGTCAAATCCGTCAGACGACTTCCCGGAAAATCCATTTTCAAAGGGTGAACACTATGTTATGGCTGTTGGCTTTGACGAAGATGGCAGGATAGTTGTTGCAAACAGCTCTGAAAAATGGACGTCAGAGGGGATTCAGAAAGTAGATATAAATACAATTCTTCGTGCACTTCGTAAAGATTGCGACCCTGCGGACAAAACGTGGGGTGACTCAGACAATCACGATTATTGTGCGGGGTATATCATTGTCGGATAAATAAAGGAGGAATTACAAAATGAAAAAAGGAAAAGTTATTGCATTATTGCCGATAGGCGTATTTTTGGTATTATACCTTGGAATGGGTATAACATTTGAATATGTTATGAAAATCCCGATGGGTTTTTATAATGTTCCAATTGTAGTTGTATTTTTGGTGGCATTACTTGTTGCGTGTCTTCAGAACAAAGAACTGAAGTTTGACCGTAAGCTTGAAATTATGGGACAGGGAATAGGTGATAAGAACATTGTAACTATGATTCTTATATTCCTTTGTGCAGGAATATTTGTTGGTGTTGTAGGAAGAAGCAGTGCAGAAAGTGTTGCATACTTTGTTCTGTCAATTATACCACCAAGATTTGCTGTGTGTGTTATATTCTTGGTAAGCTGTTTTGTATCAACGGCAATGGGAACATCAGTGGGAACAATTACCTTGTTGACACCTATTGCAGTTGCGGTTTCGACGGCTTCCGGCTTTTCGCTTCCGCTATGTGTCGGTTCGGTTATGGGTGGTGCAATGTTTGGTGATAATCTTTCGTTTATTTCGGATACAACCATTGCTGCTTGTAACGGTCAGGGTTGTGCGATGAAAGACAAGTTCCGCACAAACTTCGCAATAGTATTGCCTGCGGCAATTGTTACAATTGCAATTATATTTATTCTTTCTCTTAACTCAGACATAAACACAATAGAAATCAAGGATTATAACCTTATTCAGACAATTCCGTACATACTTGTTCTTGCAGGTGGAATAATAGGCATCAATGTATTTGTCATTCTGCTTATCGGTATACTTACGGGCGCAGTTATAATGCTTGCAACAGGCGCACTTGATTTTCCGACAATGCTTTCGCAGATGGGCGGCGGTGCATCGGGAATGTTTGAAACTGCAATGGTGGCAATACTTGTTTCTGCAATATGTGCACTTATCAAGGAATACGGCGGTTTTGATGCGCTCTTAAACGGTATCAAGCGTGTATTCAAGGGTAAAAAGGGCGGACAGCTCGGTATGGGTCTTTTAGATGGCGCAATGGATATCGCAACTGCCAACAACACAGTTGCAATTGTAATGGCTAACCCGATAGCTAAAGAAATGGCAAACGATTACGGCATCTCGTCGAGAAAGACTGCATCAATTCTTGATACGTTCTCGTGTATATTCCAGGGTGTAATCCCGTACGGTGCGCAGATGCTTGTAGCAATCTCGGCAGTAAACACAATGGGTCTTGAAATTTCGGCATTTGAGATTATGCCAAATCTTTTGTACCCATATATGCTCCTTTTAAGCTCGCTTGTGTTTATGTTCTTTGTACCCGAAAAGAAAATGAAATAACAAACAACGGCAGTTCACAGAAACTGCCGTTTTATGTTAAAATATGCTTGCAATAAGAAGATAAAAATGGTATAATTAGTTATCAAAGAAAATTTGAAAGAAAAATGGGGATTTTTTATGAATGTTTTAGCAATCGGATGTCATCCTGATGACATTGAAATCAACTGCGCAGGAACATTGGCAAAGTGTGTAAAAAGAGGCGATAATGTTACTGTTTGCCATGTATGTAACGGTAATCTGGGACACGTTATTATAGAGCCTGATGAATTGGCAGAAATTCGTAAGCAGGAAGCGATAAATGCAGGTAAGCTTGCAGGTATCAAGGTTGTTACTTGTGACATCGGAGATTTGATGGCGTATGAATCAAGCAAGGAACAGCGTGATAAGGTGGTTGATATAATCCGTGAGGCACAGCCTGATTTTATTATTACTCACGCACCAAACGATTATATGCCTGACCACGTTGCGGTAAGCCGTCTTGTGTTTGATGCATCATTTGCAGCAAGTGTACCGCATTATGAATCAAAGGTTATGACACCGTCACAGGTTACACCGATTTTCTATATGGATAACCTTGGCGGAAATGAGTTTTTGCCGACAGAATATGTTGATATTACGGATGAAATCGACCTTAAGCTGGAGATGCTTGAATGTCATGAAAGTCAGCTGAAGTGGATGCGTGAGCATGATAATATCGACTTTGCAGATATGGTAAAGACCATTTCAAAGTATCGTGGTTATCAGTGCGGTGCAACATATGCAGAGGCATTTTCACAGTGTATGGTATATCCTAAGCCTACAACAAAGAGAATGTTACCGTAAGTTTTATAACAATTGAAATAATTATTAAATACTAATTTTAGAGGTTTACTATGAAATATTCAAAACAGTTTAATGAAAAAAAAGAAATGGTACAGTCAAAATATGTATGCGCAGGTTTTGACGGATTTATAGATTATGTGGTTAAGCCTGTTAAGACCCGCACAGACGAAAACACCTGTACATATTTTCCGACTATTGATAAGTTTGGTGAAAAGGTTACAAGTCTTGCAGGAATAAGCGGAAATATCGAGCTTGTTTTTGAAAGAACGGATTTTGGCGGATGCGGTCCGCATTATATTAACGGTCTTGCCAATATGGGCGTGAATTGTACCTGTGTTGGTGCACTTGGTTATCCGGAGGTTAACCCTGTGTTTGATATGCATAAAAACTGCAAAACAGTAACTGTAAGTGAGCCGGGATACTCATATCTTTTTGAGTTTGAAGACGGAAAAATTATTATGAGCAACATCAAGGAAATCAGTCAGCTCAGATGGGATGATTTGATTGAGCGTGTAAGTGTTGAAGAATTGGTTAAATATTTTGAGGATGCAGATATTATCACTCTTGTGAACTGGAGTTATCTGGTGCATTTTCATGAAATATATGAAAAGTTCTATGAAATTGTAATGCCAAAACTTAAAAAGAAAGACAGAAAGATATATATAGACATTGCCGATTGTGCAAAACGCTCTCCTGAGGAGATAAAGGCGGCACTTAAAATGTTTGGTCGTTACAGTGAGTATGCACCGACATATCTCGGTCTGAACAAAAGTGAGGCTATGGTAATGCACTCTGTTTTGTGCGAAGGCGAATATGAAGGTTCTTTGCCTATTGCAAGGGCTATTAAGGAATACTCCGGCATAGGAACAGTTATAATTCACCCGATTGACAGTTCAGCTGCAGTATTTGATGGCGGCGAGGTAGAAGTACAGGGAGTCTTGTGCGAAAAACCAAAGAAAACTACCGGTGGCGGCGATAACTTCAACTCAGGTTTTTGTGCAGGATTATTGGCAGGTCTTGATGTAAAGAGTTGTCTTGTATCCGGTATGACAACATCATACCTTTATGTGAAAAATGGTAAATGCAATAGCTTTGACGATATTTGCAAAGCAATGGAAATGTACGACGACAGAGTATAAAGTCTGTATGGAATGAAATGTAAATACAAAAGAAACTTTCAGAGCGAGTAGATGAATATATTGCATCACACAGAGATGAGATAATAGACAATTTAAGAGCATTGGTTGAAATCCCTTCCATAAGAGGCGAGGAACTACCTGATGCACCGTTTGGCATAGAGAGCGACCGTGCATTGGTAAAATCTATGGATATGTTTTCTGAAAAC
Organism: Acutalibacteraceae bacterium; assembly: GCA_036308305.1. Lineage (GTDB taxonomy): Bacteria > Bacillota > Clostridia > Oscillospirales > Acutalibacteraceae > RUG11462. The sequence continues at coordinate 3,896 of JAXJVX010000306.1, forward strand.
GGATTTGAAAGCCGTATTGCAAAGAGTCGGAAGTACGGTATAGCTGAATTTGGTCAGGGCGAGAAAACACTCGGTCTTTTCGGACATTGTGATGTTGTTACAGCGGACGGTGAATGGCTTTACGGCGAACCGTTCAAGCTGACAGAGCGTGACGGCTTTTTGGTAGGCAGAGGCTGTAATGACGATAAAAGCGGTATATTGGAAATGCTATATGCTGCAAAAATGATAAAAGAGCTTGACATTCCCATAAAAAACAGACTTTTGTTCTTTGTTGGTGCGTGCGAAGAGGACGGAATGGATGATATTGCAGATTTTGAAGTAAACGAAGAGATGCCTGATGTATCTCTTGTACCGGATGGTGAGTATCCGTACTATTGTGCTGAAAAGAGTCTTACCCGTCTGATGCTTGAATCATGCACACCGTTTGAGAATATCAAGGACATAAACGGTGGAAAATGCTATAATGTTATTTTAAGTGATGTAGATGTTACAT
>JAXJVX010000307.1:0-1302 GCA_036308305.1 Acutalibacteraceae bacterium
GCGTGTGAGGCAAAGCGATATGCACAGCACGAAAACAAAGCGATAATTATCATTTAAGCTTTTGCCATACAGCTTATCGTAAAGCTCTTGCTTGACTTTTATTACTTTTGCACATAGAAAAACACCGTACATACAAATTTGTTCTGTACGGTGTTCTGTTTTAGGCTTTCAATCGTATATTTCTCCATTGATCCAAAGTATCGCCGTTATTCATGATGATGTTCGAAACTATTAAATTGCATACACCCTGACATAAAATACTTTTGTCTTATGCTTGTCTTTTTCCAAAGCTGGTCTTATAATCTTGTTATTTCTTCTTGTATAGCAGTAAAGCAGATAAGATTTAAGGTGATTTGGGTGCGTTAATTCTAATTTGTCATTATAACCGCCCATTTTTCCGCATGGAGGGACTTCGGTAGGAATCTATCCGGCAAACGCTCTGAGATTAAATAATGCAAAAAAAGAAAACCGCCTGAAAGTCACAGACGGTAAAACAGTATGTTGATTCAATTATACGCCATAAAAGCCTTTGTCGCTGTAAGTAAGCCATGTCAAATACATTTCTTTGTAATTCATTTTAATAAAGCTGCGGATTTTTGAAATTTCTCGGTCATTCAAAATCCCTTTGGACTCTACTGTCGTATCACCGTTGCTCATTACAAAGAATTTAGCGGAACCTGCTTCGGTCAATTTTTTATCACTTGCGTGCACATGCATTGCTTCAACAATACAGTGGGATGTAAAATACAAATAGTATCCGCAAACCATGAAGGAGTAATATTTCGGCATCGTTTAATCCTCCAAAAACATTTTATTTCTTCTTAAATAATCCGCAGCAATTTCTATCTCAATATCATCCATACTGGATTCTATCACGTTATCGTCCGAGTCGAAAACGCAAGCGGTTTTGCGTGACAAATTAACAACCTGTATGCCTGCCGGAATGACGGTAAAAGCGTATCCGTTAACAATCATTTTCGCGTTTTCGGCAATTTTAATCATATCAGTCATAACTAATATTCACCTCTTTGATATTCTTCAGAAATTCACTTGGTTCAATACACAGATTATGCAGTATCGGAATCAGGTCGATATACTCCTCAGTTTCAACTCCGTTGTATATAGCCAGCACAACCAGATACCCGTTGTCCCACTCCAATATCTTTGTATATTTTTCAAGACAAACCGGAGCAGCGAAGCGAATTCTTGTGCCGTTATATGTGAAAGATGTAAAACACTTATCGTTGGATAACGTAGCAACAGTATTCATGTCAAGCACCACCTTATAAAACTATTATACTA
>JAXJVX010000308.1:0-2553 GCA_036308305.1 Acutalibacteraceae bacterium
GAAAGACATTTGAAATATTCAAATTTCGTACTATGATAACTGAACAACCAAAAGGCGCAACGCAGATAACCGTGGGAGATGATCCCAGAATAACAAAAGCCGGCAAAGTTCTTCGCAAGTATCGTCTTGACGAGTTGCCGCAAATTTTCAACATTATCAAAGGCGATATGTCCTTTGTGGGAACTCGTCCAGAAGTACCAAAATATGTTGAGCATTACGCCGATTATATGATGGCTACCTTATTGCTTGAACCCGGTATCACCGGTGTTGCAAGCATCGAGTTTAAGGATGAAAGCGAGCTGCTTGGCGCATCCAACAATCCGGAAAAAACATATATTGAAGATATACTTCCAAAAAAGATGAGTTTAAGTCTGTCTTATATTCCTAAACTATCCCCTATTTATGATATTAAATTAATGATTAATACAGTTATAAAGGTAAAAGACTAGTCTTTTACCTTTTATTTTTGTTAATATTGCAATAAACTATTTCTTTGTTTTCATGTATTTTTTCTTCTTGAATTATGCAACCAATATGTTACAAAGTAAATATAGGAATTTTAGGAGGAATAAATTATGAAAAGGATTATAATGATTGCGATTATCATCGCAATGGTTTTCACGATCTTTCCCGCAGCGGTTGCTGCAAATGCCCAGTTAGATATTGATATATCTATGGCATACGGTGCATCTATCCGACTAAATGCACAGAAAGGGATGCGCTTTTATACCGAGATAACTGATACTACTGCTCAACAGATAGATCAGCTTATTGAAGAAGGCGCAACAATTAAGATCGGTACTTTGATACTTCCCGAGGATATGCTTGATGGTGAACTCACACTTGAAACCGAAAAAGCATCGGATGTTGTATATGTTGAGGGAAGCGAAGCGTTCGGCTATTTTGTTGAAGACGGTCAGAATTTTATCGTTGGATCGATCGTAGGAATTTCCGAAAAGAATGTCACACGCAATTTTGTCGGCAGAGGCTATATTCAGGTTACACAAAACGGCGAAACATCGGTTTATTACGCAGATCATTATGAAAGCAGTATTGCAAATAATTCTCGCAGTATTGCGGAAGTTGCATACAGATATGCTCACGATGAAGAAAAATCAGATGCTGCCCTCGCACTTTATAATGATAATAAAAAGCTTGTAGACAGTTGGGCAGTACACTGCATTACACAGCAATCGGAAATTGCCGCTGCTATTAAAGCCGCCGGTACTTGTATCCTGCTTAATGATTTCAGCGTTGACTCAACTCTTGGCAATACTATTGTCCTAAATGACATAATATTCGATATGCGTGGTCACACAATAACATGGGGTAGCGGCGGATACTTTGCATTTACAGTATATAACGGCACTATGACGGTGACCGGCGATGGAGCTATGACCACCACCTCTACCCGATATCTGTTCACAGTTGGATATAACGGACATTTGGTCATCAAAAACGGAACTTATACTACTGACGCCGGTAAGGCTAATTGGATCTATCAACCGGGATACTACACAAATAACTCAACTGAAATCTATGGCGGTACATTCATAAACACAGGTTCATTAGATTATGCCCTTCAGGTTGAGAATTATCTGTGGGATCTTGAGGCTGATACACCTTATAGAACAACCACTAAAAATACTGTTCTTATTACGATCTATGGCGGTACATTCCAAAATACATATGATCCCTCAAATGGCGATGATGTACTAAAAGGTACTTTTGTTGCTGACGGCTATGAATCAGTAAGCATCGGCGAAAATACCTATACAATTCAAAAAGCAGAATAGGCAATTATATTTGTCATTCCCCTTTGGCGATTTGAAGTGCGCCGAAGGGGAATTTTTGTGTATTTTATCACTGTAATATAAGTGCATATGGTATACATTAAATCTTAAAGGAGAAAATGAAAACAAATGAACAGAAGCGAAAATACTATCTTTACTAATATGTGCATGGTATATGACGATAACGGAAATGTACTTGTACAGGATAGGATCGACGATAGCTGGTCAGGCATCACTTTTCCAGGCGGCCATGTTGAAAAGAATGAGCCCTTCACCGATGCAGTCATAAGAGAGATTTTTGAAGAGACCGGACTAACAATATCAAATGTTGAGCTGTGTGATATCAAGAATTGGATAAGGGACGATGGCGGAAGGTATGTTGTACTTTTATACAAGACCAATAAGTTTGAAGGTGAATTGCATTCATCGGACGAAGGAAAGGTATGGTGGGCACCTTTAAGTGATCTACCTGGTATGAATCTTGCAAACAGCATGAAAAATACGCTTAAAATATTTTGTGACGATTCATTAACAGAACAATTCTTCTGCAAAGAAAACAGAAAGCTCATCGAACTGTTAAAATAAAAACTCAATATTTACAAATGAAAAAAGCAGTATCCAAATTTGGATACTGCTTAAAATTTATAAAAGCACATGGAAAACTGAACGAAGGGTGGATGATGAAAAAGAACACGATTGATCGAACCAAATTGTAGGTCAAGCCCTCGACCGATTAGTACTTCCTAGCTCAATACATCAC
>JAXJVX010000309.1:0-2862 GCA_036308305.1 Acutalibacteraceae bacterium
ATGAATGGCATAAAACCTACCAATATGCCGGTAGAGATGTATAATTACTTTTTTAAATCTACTTATAAGGCGCATACAGGCGGTAACTATGAGGATATGGTAGGATACTATTCCACCTATAATCCTTACCGTGCGGTTTACGATGTAAAAGCGGTGGTACAGGAGAATTTTTCGAGCACCTTTAATCTTGAAGGACTTGGCTATGTTGAGTTAAACAAAATTGCTTGCACTTATATTCCCGAAGGCGATAAAAAGGTGCAAAGCTTTACCCTCAAGTATGGCAACGTTGATTCTATATTCACAAATAAAGATATGAACGGAACCCTATATCTGATGGGTAACCCCGACGGCGAAAATGCACATAATATAGACACAAACAGCATGTCCAAGGTGCAACCACTTAAGTTGTCGGATATTATTTGTGCGGCTCCTTTCCAAAAGAGCGGGTATCATTACGATCGTCCTACGATTCCGGACAACTTTACGGCTGTGAGCAACGTGTTGTCTAATTCAAAAGATGTGGCGCAAATCATGCTCGAAAAAGGCAATCGAAAATTTGAATTTTATATTTCGAAAACCACCGAGCAAAAGCCCTATGTTTCTAATATTTTCGCAGTTGACGCACTGACATTGTTTAGAGCAAACGGCGGATATGAAAAAGGCATCAATATGACCGACATTACCGAGTCTATGATGATTTCTCAGCTTGCAAATGTGGGTGCCACCAACTTCTGTTCCGAGAAGATCGATATAAAAGCTTGGGGCTTTGAGTTTAGCGCACTTAAGTTTGGCTATAACCGAACGGACGGAGCCACGAATTCGCCTCAAGCTCTTACAGATGTTTTCCTTTATTTCAACAAGTTTTCTACCGATGAGCCGCCTAAGGAATTATATCGTGGCAACATCAAATATACCGTCGTTTGTGAGATTCCGTACAATCTCGCAGCATATGATGAGGCACCGAAACCCGGTATCTACCTCTACGGTACAACCAGCAGTAAGGCAGGAAAACCTATCGTTGATTTTGACATTTCAACGACGCCTTTCTTTGAGGGTTACGAAACCGTCCGTACCAAAGACGGTCGCTCTTTGTGGAGCGAAGTGCTCGAGTATCTGAATGTGCAGATGAATGCTCATCCTATGGATGATGCACAGAATATGTATGAAGAACTGGTTGATTTCTTTAGCTTTTCACGCGGCTATCAGGGAGAAATTCAGGAAAACGGATATTTCTACCTTCATATCAAGAGAGAAGGCGACGACCTTCGCAAGCAAAAGCCCTATGTTGAAGAAATTTATCTGACTTCAGATTCTTATGATGATTTCTACAATGTAACTTGGGCAAAGCTGTACGAAGAACTGTTTGATATGGGCGCCGAAGCGTGTATTAACGTTAACCTGAACGAAAGAGCAGGCGGCGACGTCATACTTATGGGCTACAGCTACACCGCCACCCCGAATAATGCCATCCGTGATATTTGGGCTTATCATGAAAAGAGTCATCCAAAAACGCTTACCGACGATAACGGCATTACCTATAATCTTGTGAAGGACCTTGACCTTAACAAAGGCGCGGGTGGAGACTACATTTATCTTTACGCCACGAAGAACACTTCCGCAGGCAAGCCCATCACCGAGCTGTCGGCAGGCTATGACGTAGTTACGGGCACTAACAACGTGACTTGGGTCAACGGACAGCAGATGAAGGCCTACACCTCTTGCGTCAAGCGTTGGGATACTAACTCTTATTCCGACCTGAACCGAAAGGGTGGCGGTGAGTACGTTTACCTTATGTTTACAGGTGTAGACACCGATTTTGAAGGCACCTTCATAGAACCGAATTGGGGCAAAGATAAAACCTTCAGCAGAGACGAATATAAGAACGTAAAGCTCAACGGACAGTATATCGGCGGCCTCTATGTAATGGATAAAAACACCATTTTGCAAGAGAAGATTGCCGCAGGTACTTTAGCAAAGGGCAGCACCTGCGATAAGATTACCGATAACGAGGTAAAAGAGCGGCTCAAAGCGATGGGCGCTCACGTCATTATTGATACGCCGATTTGTATGACCGGTGAAACCTATTTTGAAAACAACAAAAATAAGGTATATATTGGCTACAGTTACACTAATAAAGCCAGCAAGGCAATTCGCGGCATTGCGATCAAGACCGAAATTCTGTCTTTGAACGAACCTGCGGACAGCATCTCGGTAGACGGCAATAACTATGATTTGGTAGCCGAAGCGGCTGATGACGTTTCTTCGCTTCCCCGTGCGATTAACTTAATCGGCACAGACAACCAGCAAGACACGTTGCTTCCGAGAATGTATCTCTATTATTCCACCTCTGTGGATAACGAGCCGATTTACGATATTACAATCGACAGTGACCCCATCAAGAACGGTTGGCTGACAGCAAGTTCGGCAAACGTGAAAGATCCTTTTGCTGATATCAGCGCCGAGGCCAAGAAACAAGAAGAATTGGCAAGAGCGGATTATATGGAAAGAGGAGATGCGAAATACTCGGTTTATGTTGCCGATTTATGTTGGTGGATGGCAGACATCAGCGAGTATTTTGATCCTGCTGAGGAAAACTTGACCCCGTTCTATATTCACACTAATCATTATAAAGACACCACCATTGAGACGGAAAATCCCTATATCAGCGAGGTTTTCGTTGCAGTGGGTGACACGAGACACGCAGCACTTGCCGATATGGTTCAGTATAGCGTTGACGGCTTTATAGATTGCGATTTGAATCTCGAAGCAGGCGGCGACTTTGTTTATCTAGGCTATAAGCGAACGGATAATGTAAAAGAAGCACTGACAGATTTAGTAGTCTTTGAGGGTGATGAGCCCGAA
>JAXJVX010000310.1:0-3716 GCA_036308305.1 Acutalibacteraceae bacterium
ATCACCTCTAAAATTATTATACATAAGAAATAATCGCCTTTCAAGTTTTATTCCGACTTTGCCGGAGTGATATTATTGCCATATGGCAATAGTGTTATTGAAACCTACGGTTTCAGTGGTATTTTATTCACTCTAAACTGCCGACGGCAATAACACTTGTCGCAAGACAAATATAACTGCGAAGCAATAAAACTCGCCTTTAGCGAATAAAACTGCGAGACTTCCTTATGAGAAGTCTCGCTATCTGTTCATTTTTAGTTCTTATTAGTTCAGAAAAGAACTATACATTCTTAATTAGCAAATATTCTACTGCTATAATTTTTAGTTGACCAAGCAATAATTATATCAACTCATGACGCAGTTGTGGTCGGTAATTTGGTTTCCTCCTCCGAAACCAGCACCGCGTGTACAAGATAGCGGTATGCATTCGAAGATGTACAGGTGCTCAGCACGATGATACGGTCATCGGTATCAAGCTCAACTTCTCTTGTGTTTTTGACCATACTGTACGGATTCTGCGAGTTTTCGAGATACTCAGAATAAACCTCGTCATCGTCAAAATCAAAGGAATTAAGAATATGACGGTTATCATACTGATAGGCTGCGTATATCTTATATGTCAGCTTTGTGCCGGGCATATAAATAATTATCTCATCATACTCATTAAAGAACTCCTCATCCTCAAATTTGTGGAGAGTGCGGAACATCGAACCGTCACGCATATTATGACCGTATATCAACGTTACACGATCGGAAAAATCCTTTTCATTCGCCATTTCGGTATAGATGCTTCCGTAAACCGAAGAATTCCTGTACATATTATGCTTGAGATAAAAATCATCAGATGTATCGGTGCTTTGTAATATGGGATAATCAACATTAGTACCGTCAATAGTTATCCATGCGTATATATCGGTGTTGGTTTCCCAAAGCTTTTCAAAATCAATAGGATTTTCCGGACGGGTATCTACTGTTTTTTCAGTTCCGGCAGGCTCAATATAGAATTCCTCCATATCATTACCGCCAAAAAATCCGCTCGAATACAAATACAAGCCAACTGCTATAAGCGCCATCACGATAAGAGCACAGATAAAAACGATGATCCATTTCCTCTTTCCTGAGCTACGCTTATTATTACGCTTGATTCTGATTTGATCTGTCATACCATTCCTCCGAATTTGTATGTATGGATATATTTTACCCCATCGGTTACTGCTTGTCAACAGTACATTGATTGCCAAAATGTAAAATAAATCGTTGTGTTTGTTATTTTTTTGTCAATCTTTTTAGAAACAGCACAAATTTTTACGAAATCTTTGTTAATAATTTGTCAATCCACTTGACAACAAATTTTATGTATGTATAATGGAATTCAGTTGTATAAATATTATTATTTTCGGAGGAATTTATTATGTCAAGAGTTTATAATTTTTCAGCAGGTCCGAGCATGCTGCCTGAGGATGTCCTCAAAAAAGCAGCAGCAGAAATGCTTGATTACAACGGCAGCGGCCAATCAGTAATGGAAATGTCACACCGTTCAAAGGTTTATGATGAGATCATCAAGGGATGCGAAGCTCTCGTTCGTGAGGTTATGAATGTACCTGATAACTATAAGGTGCTCTTCCTTCAGGGCGGCGCCTCAACACAGTTCGCTATGGTTCCGCTGAACCTTATGACCAAAAACGGCAAGGCTGATTACATCATCACCGGTCAGTGGGCTAACAAAGCTTATAAGGAAGCTGCACGCTACGGCGAAGCAAAGGCTATCGCATCTTCCGCTGACAAGACATATTCATATATCCCGAAGGTTGCAAAGGAAGATATTTCTCCTGATGCAGACTATGTACATATCTGTATGAATAACACCATTTACGGCACAAAGTATCATTGGCTGCCCGAAACAGGCGAAATTCCGCTTGTTGCAGATATCTCATCCTGCATTCTCTCAGAACCTATTGATGTTTCAAAGTTCGGTGTGCTTTATGCCGGTGCGCAGAAAAATATGGCTCCTGCTGGTATGACACTCGTTATCATCCGTGAGGATCTTATCGGCAACGCCATGGATATCACTCCTACAATGCTCAACTACAAGACACATGCTGACAACGATTCAATGTTCAACACACCGCCTTGCTATACTATTTACATTGCAAAGCTTGTGCTTGAGTGGATCAAATCTCTCGGCGGACTTGAGAAGATGAAGGAGCTCAATGAGAAAAAAGCAAAGATACTTTACGATTTCCTTGACAATAGTAAAATATTCAAGGGCACCGTTGTTGAAGAAGACCGTTCATTGATGAACGTTCCGTTCGTAACCGGTAACGACGAGTTAGATGCCGAATTTGTAAAGGCAGCGACAGAGGCAGGCTTTGTAAATATCAAGGGTCACCGTTCAGTCGGCGGCATGCGTGCTTCTATCTACAACGCTATGCCTATTGAGGGTGTTGAAAAACTCGTGGCATTTATGAAAGAATTTGAAGAGAAACATTCATAATCGAAAGGAATTACTTAATTATGTATAATATTAAAACTCTTAATAAGATCTCGCCTAAGGGTCTTGACCGTTTTGACAAAAAGCGTTACCTTTGCTCTGACAATGTTGAAGATGCAGATGCAGTACTGGTTCGCAGCGCATCTATGCACGATCTTGAGCTTCCTGCTTCTCTTAAAGCTATCGCAAGAGCAGGTGCAGGTACAAACAATATTCCGATCGATGCTTGCTCTGAAAAAGGTATCGTTGTATTCAACACCCCCGGTGCAAACGCAAATGCTGTAAAAGAGCTTGTGCTTGCAGGTCTTTTCCTCGCTTCACGCAAGGTCGTGAACGGTATTGAGTGGGCAAAAACGCTCAAGGGCAACGGCGCAGAGGTTGGAAAGATGGTTGAAAAAGGCAAGGGTGCATTTGCAGGTCCTGAAATCGCCGGCAAGACTCTCGGTGTTATAGGACTTGGAGCTATCGGTATTCTTGTTGCAAACGCTGCCGAAAAACTCGGTATGAAGGTTTACGGTCACGATCCGTATCTTTCGGTTGACGGTGCATGGACTCTTTCACAGAGCGTTATCCACGCACAGAACCTGAGCGATATATATGCAAACTGCGATTATATTTCTATTCATGTTCCGCTCAACAACGAAACCCGTGATATGATCTGCGACGAAGCTATCGCATCTATGAAAGACGGAGTCCGTATTCTCAACTTTGCCAGAGGCGAACTTGTTAATTCAGAAGCTATCATTAAAGCTCTCGAAAGCGGTAAGGTTGCATCTTATGTAAGAGACTTCCCGAATGACGATGTTATCGGTGTTGATGGCGTTATCGCTATTCCCCACCTTGGTGCATCATCACCTGAGTCAGAGGAAAACTGCGCTGTTATGGCTGCTGACCAGATCATCAACTTCCTTGAAACGGGCTCTATTAAAAACTCAGTTAATCTTCCTGCAACAGAGCTTGGTGTTCCGACAGCAAACCGCATTTGCATTATACACAAGAATGTTCCCAACGTTATCGCTAAAATTTCCGCTTGCGTATCTAAAGAGAATATTAACATTGACAAGCTTATAAACAATTCAAAGAAAGAATATGCCTACACAGTTCTTGATACAGATACTAATTCGGTTCCGGATACAGTTGTAAACGCTATCCGTGATATCGACGAAGTTATCCGTGTTTGGGTAGTCAAATAAGCCTTGAAATAAAACATAACAGACCGGAGAAT
>JAXJVX010000311.1:0-2782 GCA_036308305.1 Acutalibacteraceae bacterium
AATATACGGAGCAGTGCGTTTTTCGTGCGTGCAGCTTCGGTTGTACGCACTTTTTGTTTTAGGAGGGAGCTCTATGAAAAAAGTAATATCGGTATTTTTGGCAGCTTTATTTGTATTTAGCTGTATTAATCTGTCATTCATACCGGTTAATGCAATCACAGACTACACGACCGGTGTAACGGAAGATGGATTTGATTATATCATCGACAACGAAACTGGTGAACTGACCGTAACGTGGGTAGAAGATTACAGTATAACAGATTTAGTTATTCCCTCATATATTGATGGACACCCCGTTACCGCTATCGGCGCACACTTTCTGGGTGATACTCAGTATGAAAATGTTAGAAGCGTTGTGATTCCGGATACTGTAACAAGAATTGAGTATAATGCCTTTGCCGACCGAGAAACTCTAGAGTCTGTTGTTATGTCAAAGAACATAGAATATGTTGGCGATTGCGTATTTGCTAACACCGAGTTGACGAACAACGCAGAGAACTGGGTTGACGGCGCTTTGTATATTGGGAATCTTCTGTATGGCGTTTCACTTGATTATTCCGGAGTGTTTACTATTAAGGATGGAACAACCTCAATCGCTCCATTTTGTTTTTCTTCGCGCAGTTCATGGCATGGATGTGACGGGATAACTGATGTCATAATACCGGATTCAGTAAAATATATCGGTTTGCGCGCTTTTTGTGGATGTACAGGATTGGAATCAATAACGATCCCAGACTCCGTTACTTATATCGATAACGTTGCTTTTGATGGGTGTAGTAATTTAACAGACATAAACATTGATGCCTCCTCTTTGAAATATATAGGTCAAGATATACTCAGAGAAACAGCATACTACTATGATGATGCCAACTGGCAGAACGATGTTTTGTACTTAGATTCAGCTGCGCTATGTGGAAGAAACACTATTTCAAACCTGAAAATAAAAGAAGGAACAGAAATTATTGCCGACTATGCGTTTGCTTGTAACGACAATATTGTTTCTGTCAGTCTGCCGGACAGCATGAGAATCATCTGCGATTTAGCCTTTGATGATCTGCACGCTTTGCCGTCGATTGAATTACCCGACGGAATAGAATATATCGGAAAAAGTGCGTTTGACGGTTGCGATTTGCTGACTGAGCTGGATATTCCTTTCAGCGTTAACTATATCGGGTTATTTGCTTTCAACCGCACAGATAAGCTTGAAAAACTGATAATCAGGAATCCTCATTGTACTATTATTGATAATCATGAAGAATACGCCGGCGGTGCTTATTCGGTTAATACAAATACGACGGTATACGGCGAAGAAGGCTCCACAGCGGAGACTTTTGCAAATAATAACGGTGTGGATTTTGTAGCGTTGTTCTCACAATCGGGAAAAACCGGTAGTAGGTGCATGTGGACATTTGATAATGTCTCCGGAACTCTTTCAATAAGTAATACGAGTAATTATTATGATAGTATAGATAGTTATACTTATGGAAAAGCTCCTTGGTTTTCTTTCAGAGAGTCAATAAAAACGGTTATTGTTGAGGGAATGGTATATTCCGTTGGCGCAAATGCTTTTGCCGGTTGTGAAGCACTTGAAACAGTAATTATGCCAGAAGTATACGATATTGGTGATTATGCATTTTCAGGGTGTATATCGCTTAAAAGTATAGAATTATCTTCAAAAAACAGTACCTGTGCCAATATTGGAAAAAATGCATTTTCCTGCTGTACTTCGTTAACTAAAATCATTATTCCATATTCAAATGTAAATATCGGTGAATATGCGTTTTACTGTTGTGAAAATTTGAATACACTTGGTCTATATTGCTATGCGACTATTGGCAATAACGCCTTTGCATATTGCACAAAGCTCGTTTCGATTTATATGGTGGACAACGGAAGCCCGCTCTCAGGTACTATTTCGAACAACGCATTTTCTGGTGTAACAGCCAATGTTTATTATTTTGACAATTATTCACCTTCTCAAGACAGTAGATTTGGTGGACAATTCAATTATATAAAAATGACCTCCGGTATAATAGGCTATAACGCTTACTGGCATTATGATCAGTCAAATGAAACACTAACTATAAGCGGTACAGGTAAATTGTTTGAATATACATCTGGAAGTGACCTGCCGTGGATGGTATATAATTATGGTGGCGGATATACATATGTAAGCAATATAAAAACGATTATTATTGAAAATGGCATAAATGAAATACCGTCGTATTCCTTTGAGTATATGCGTAATGTCGAATCCGTCAACTTGCCAAACACCTTGCTGAGACTTCAACCGAACGCTTTCAACAATTGTGAATCATTAACAGAAATAACGCTTCCTGCTTCACTTGAAAATGTTGACGGAAAGTGGTACTGGTACAGATGTCCCAACCTCAATGATGTATACTACGTTGGTACCGAACAGGAATGGAATGAAGTGTATGTTTTTACAAACGGTAATGATGATTACCGTATAACTCCACACTTCCTCGTTTATCATCCTGCGACACAATCCTGTACTGTAGCCGGATATCCGGCGCACTATGAATTTGACGGCACTTCAAACACCACCTTCTACGATTTAAATAAAGTTGCGATTCCTACTCCCGAGCCAGACAAACTTAATCATCACTTTAACGGTTATTGGACTAAAGATTCCAATAGTCATTGGCATACTTGTACGCTTTGCGGAACAGCTATTTCAGACAAAGCTGATCATAAATTCGATAATGCTTGTGATGAAATCTGCAATATTTGCGGGTATAAGAGAACAATTGAGCATAAT
>JAXJVX010000312.1:0-2627 GCA_036308305.1 Acutalibacteraceae bacterium
TCAGAGGATAACTGTGCAGTTATGGCTGCTGATGAAATCAAGAACTTCCTTGAAACAGGTGACATTATAAACTCTGTTAACTTCCCCAACTGTTCACTTCCTATGGGTACAGTTGGTCGTGTAACTATCATTCACAAGAATGTACCAAATATGATTGCAAAATACACAGACGCACTTAAGTCTGTAAACATCGCAGAAATGATTAACAAGTCAAAGGGCGATTACGCTTACACAATCATAAACACTGACCACGAAATTACACCTGAAATCGTTAAAGAGCTTGAAGCTCTTGACGAGGTAATTGCGGTAAGAGTTATTAAATAATTATATACTAAATAAGTCCCCAACATTTTGTTGAGGACTTATTTTTTTAGTTTTCGACTTTTTCAAGTGTATCTTTTTCAAGGTCAATTACATAATCCACATCATAGTGTAGATATACTTTTTCATTTTCTCTGTCAATTACTACATTTTCAAAATATTTCTGACCCCACGCGCTGACCGACTTGAAATTCTCATCAAAATTAATGCGAGTTCCGTCATGTTTATTAAGCTTTATTAACCCTTCCGTACCGCCATGACTATGCGAAAAAAACATATATATAAATATATAGTCATCCGTTTCAAATCGTTCTTTTTCGGTACTTAAAGTATTAAATTCGAAAAAGTTCAACCAATCCTGATATGTAGGCTGTACCGGCTCAAAATCCTTTGTCAGTTCTTTAATCTTCTCAATATCATAATAGTATATACGCCCTGTCTGGATTTCTGTCAAAGTAGGTATACCGTCAGTTTCGTACACACCGATTATCTTATGCTTAAATGTTCTTAAGATGATTTCATCGTTATAGGTTAGATCAGCTCTATCTTCAAGTTCAGTATTACCATATCCGGACATACCGCCATACATGATCGGTGTACTGATAAAATCAGCAGTTAAATTATCATAGTTAACCTCAAGTTTCAGATGTCTTTCTTCCAATATGTCCGAAATAAAATTATCATATGCTAATTCAAGTATAATGGTTCGTTCATCGGGATTCCATATGTATTTACCGCCATTGTCTGAAAAAGCGCCGTCATTACCTAAGTCCTCAAGTGCCACTGCCATTTTTCCGTTAAGTGCATAACACGGCACCAAGAAACCGTTAATATATGTTTTTATATCTGTTTCATATATTTTCCCCGTAATTTTGCCGGGAACCTGCTTTTCTTTATTTGTACCCTCTTTTAAGTAATCTTTGTCAAAACCACTGCATATTAAAGTCCTGACACTGTCATAATACCTGTAATTATCAGTGATGTCCTCAACAATTACAACCGTTTTACCGTCTATACAGTATGAGTCAACCCATACTCCGTTTACGTTTGCTTTTATATCGGTCGAGTATATGTTCCCGACAACATCTCCGTTTGCAGCCATAACCGCTTGCGGTAACGCCAATAGCATAAAAAGCAATAAGAATGTGCGAATAATTTTTTTCATTTGTGTTTCCTCCCTTGTTGCTTATTAATTATATTCATACAGTCTTACCATTGTTGCAATCGCTTGCTCCGCAGTGTAATTTCCCTTAGGCAAAAATTCGTTACTGTCTGTCCCGTTCATAATTCCCATTTCCTTCATAGTCGTCACGGAATATTTTGCCCAATCTGATATACTTTCAGCATCCTCATAGTAGTAATTTGAAGGATATCCTGCACCTTCAGGCTGAATCAATGGCTTTTTGTTCAGAAATCCTACCATTCGATTCAAAATTGTTGCAGCCTGTTCCCGTGTTATGCTGCTATCCGGTGCAAAAGTACCGTCATCCATTCCGTTTATTATTCCGATTGACGTTAAAAATTTAATTTTATCATCTGTATAATCAGTATAATTAACTGCATTAAATCTATCTGTTAGCCCTCTTTCTTCTATTATACTATTGGCAACTCCCCATTCTCCCATTCGTGAATCGGTTGTAGCGTCAAACTCTGTTATTATAGTTTTATAAGCAAGATAGCAAAACTCTTTTCTTGTTATATCGTTTGTGTACTTATCAGTAAGTTCATAGACAAGCAAATTATAAGCTGCGGCTTTTTGAATTTCAGACTTCGACCACTCACTTGCTCCGTCTATGTTCAACATATCATTGACTAATTTATCAGGTTTATCTGCATCTGTTATCTCTCTTTGTGCTTCAAAATACCCCTCATAGTTTTTATCAAAATATGTATGCTTTACAGTTTCAAAAGCGGTATAAAGTGCGTTTCTGCCATTGCCTATAGCGGGCAAATACCACACATAATTTTTCTTTGTCTCGCCCCGAAATTCCATAGTACCCCCGAAAGTTCCTGACATAACACCCGAATCATCATATATGACATATGCCTTCGTTCTGTCGGTATTCCATATTTTTATGTATGTTTTTTCGGCACCAACAGTTTCATCACGTGGTGATATAACTCTTTCATAATAGAAAAAACTCCAATATCTGTCAATAAATTTCTGTAAATCCTCGTCACGAATATCGGCAGCGTTTCCATTTGATACAATAGTGCCGTAAGCAATATCTTCTCTTGAAACATCACCTAAACCTGCACTGAAAGGAATCAAATAACCAATGTCTTCTTTAACATTTAGATTTTCA
>JAXJVX010000313.1:0-9303 GCA_036308305.1 Acutalibacteraceae bacterium
CGCTCACAGTTGTTGTTAAAAAGGATGGTCCTGCTTGCCATACGGGTACCGATTCCTGCTTTAATGACGATGTTTTTGTTAGTGATGAGATAGGTGAGTTTTCACTTGAATCATTGTATTCATTGCTCGTTGGACGCAAAGAAGAGAAAAAAGAAGGCTCATACACAACATATCTTTTTGAAAAAGGTATTGATAAGATACTAAAAAAAGTCGGCGAGGAATGCACCGAGGTCATTATTGCAGGCAAGGCAGACGATAAGGCTGAAACTATCTACGAGGTTGCAGATCTATGCTATCATGTAATGGTTATGATGGTGCAGATGGGGATTTCGGTGGAAGATATTTTTGATGAATTGGCTTCCCGCCATGTGATTGACCACAAGGTAAAGCAAGAAAAGATGACAGGTGATAAATAATGAATTTCTATCCATTGATATTAACACCGCCTGTTAAGGATTACATTTGGGGCGGAACAAGACTTAAATCTGAATACGGCATAGAAACAGATCTTGAAAAATGCGCAGAAGGATGGATGCTTTCCTGCCATAAAGATGCACCTAGTATTGTTGCAAACGGTGAGCATGCTGGAAAAACACTCCCCGAGGTACTTGATATATGGGGCAAGGCTGCACTCGGTATCGCAGTAAAAACAGAGGAATTTCCGTTGCTTATCAAGCTTATTGATGCGGCTGACCGTCTTTCAGTTCAGGTTCATCCTGATGATGACTATGCTTATAAAAACGAGGGCGAGCCGGGTAAGACCGAGATGTGGTATGTTATCGATTGTGATGAGGATGCAGAGCTTATCTACGGGTTTAATGAGGATATCACAAAGCAGGAATTTGAAAGAAGAATTGCCGATAATACGCTTTTAGAGGTCTGTAACCGAGTTAAAGTTAAGCCGGATGATGTATTCTTTATAAAAAGCGGTACTCTCCATGCAATCGGCAAAGGAATGCTGATCGCTGAAGTGCAGCAGAACTCCAATACTACCTATCGTGTATATGATTACGGCAGACCTCGCGAGCTGCATATTAAAAAGGCGCTTGATGTTACAAATCTCATAGCATCAGATTACGAACGCAAGCCGCTTGATGAGCGTGTTATCTGCGGAGACAGTAGTATCACCGTTGCGGAGCTTTGCGAGTGTGATAAGTTCTATGCAGAGCGTATCACTATTAATGATTCAACGCTGATTTTTGGAAATGAGAATTCATTTGTATCAATTACCGTACTTGAAGGTGATGGAGTGTTGACTGATATTTTCGGACAGAATGAAATTTTGTTGAAAAAAGGAATGAGTATATTCATTCCTGCTACATATAGAGTGAATTTAAAAGGTAAGCTTAAGCTGTTGACTGCCGGAATGCCGTTTTAAACAAAAACAAAAACGCACAGAAGATAAATTCTTCTGTGCGTTCCTCTTTTTATGCTGCGGGCTGCGAGGCTGCAGTTGGCTCTTCAGGCTCATCCTGTACCGGCGGTTCGGTGGCAGGCGGTGCTTGTGTAGCAGGGGCTTCAGTTGCAGGCGCCTCAGTTTGCTGCTCGGTGGCAGGTGCTTGGGGTTCTTGTTGTTCAGCAGGCGTTGTTTCGTTATTCTGTGCTATGGTTGTCGTTTGTGACTCATCATTTGCAGCGGTTGTTTTTTGAACTTCTGCAGGAGTTGTTGAAGAATTTTTCAGGGTAGGTTTGTCGTATGCCTTCAATTTGTCTCCGCTGTGGTGAGTACAGTAGTTTTGATCGCTTGCTTTGAAGTATCCGTATCCAACACTCGAACAACCTGATTTTGCAAGCTTGCCACTTGATTTACAGTAAGCACGGTATTCGCAGGCATCGCTTATCGGGAAGTCCTTAAGTTCAAGATCTTCATGTATCTTCACCATAACTGCTTTCCAAAGATTAAGTGCAGCACGGCCGCTTGTGTTCATTTCTTTGTTTGAGTCAAGTCCAAACCATGTTGTTGCAACATAGTAGGGTGTTCCGCCGGCAAACCAAAGATCATGAGTATCGGTGGTAGTACCTGTTTTTGCAAATATCGGCCATTTACCGAAAGCTGCCGCAGTACCTGTACCACTCTTTACAACAGTCTGGAGCAACTCATTCATTATTTCGGCAGTATCAGCGCTTAAAGCACGCTTGCCCATATCGTCATACTCCAGCACGACCTCATCATTCTGATCGAGCACCTTGGTGTAGGTGGTCGGTGAATAATATGTGCCGAGATTGCCAAAGGTCGCATATGCTGCCGCAAACTCATATGATGAAATACCGTAAACGCTGCCGCCTACACCGAGTGATGATTCTGTATAGTCGGAAAGATCCTTACCTTCAACGGATTTTACAAAGCTCGATATCTCAAAACGCTCGGTAACAAACTGCCATGAAGTTTCAATTCCCATTTCCTGAATCAACTTCACAGGGATAGTGTTGAGTGATTGCTGCAATGCATAAGGAATAGAAACAGTACCGTAATATCTGCCTGTAGCGTTTTTAGGCCAATTACTTACGCTTTGACCATTTTCAAGTTTTGAGATAGGACCGTCAAGTCGGCTTGATGCCCATGTAATGATGTTGTTTTCGATTGCAGGAGCGTATGCAGAAAGCGGCTTGATAGAAGAACCGGTAGGACGTGGAGATTTTGCTCTGTTCAGAACTCGGTCACCCTCTTTTTCGCCTCTGCCACCGATAATACCAACGACATGACCTTCATAGTCCATAACAGTCATTGCAGACTGACCATTTTCTTTTGTGCCGTAAACAACTGCGAAATTATCCTCATCAGTATATACTTCTTCAAGCGCATTCTGCACATTGACATCGCAGGTGGTATATATCTTATATCCGCCGTTATAGATGGACTCTGTCGCATATTCCTTGCTGTAATTCTTTTCGTCCATCAGATCCTCTATAACCTGATCAATAACTGCATCAACAAAATAGGAATTATATTCCTCCTCAATAGAGGTAACTGATGAAAGCTGTGTTGAGGGCTTATCACGAAGGCCAAGATCGGCTTCTTTCGCAGCATCACGCTCTTCCTCGGTGATATAGCCGTTGTTGCACATCTCGTCAAGCACCCAATTGCGGCGGTTCTCATTCGCTTCGGGATTGGCATACGGATTGTATGTGCTCGGTGATTTTGTTATCGCCGCAAGGCAAGCAGCTTGTGTTAATGTAAGCTCACTTGCATGCTTATCAAAGTAATAGTTCGCTGCAACCTCAACACCGTCAACACCGTTACCGAGATGTATGGTATTAAGATAGCATTCCATAATTACATCTTTATCATATTTGGATTCAAGATATCTCGCACGAACTATCTCACGCATTTTACGCTGGATAGAGGTATCATTATCATCTGTAATATTTTTAATAAGCTGCTGGGTGATGGTAGAACCACCCTGCTCGCTGTCCCAATAATGGAATACAAGGTTACCCATAGCAGCGATGGTACGCTTCCAATCGACGCCTTCGTGGTCACGGAAACGTTTATCCTCTGCTGAAATGTATGCATGCTCAAGAGATTTCGGAAGATCTTCAAGATCTACCCAAAGACGGTTTTCTTCGCCATGTAACCGCTTCAGTTCTATCCACTCATCCTCATCTCCCTCTTCGGCATCGGGATTTTGTGCATATATGATGGAGGTGTACTGCAATTTAAGATTATCAAGGTTTTGTTCAACAGTACCGTCCAACATTACAAACACATAAAAGAACAATGCGCCAACGATAATACAGCAGGAAATCACACCGATCAAAAACACGGTTAAAAATGCTTTTAAAACCCTGTGCTTTTTAGGTTTCTTTTTTGAAGATGAGCTGCTGATTATTTCAAAATCGTCACTTAAAATAACGGAATCACTGCCGGCTTTTCTTGTATTCTTTTTGATTTTAGAACTTTTTTTCCGAGTGCTTGAGTATCTGACATTGTCAGAACTCTTTTTCGGAGCTTTGAAGCCCAGCATCTCTAAAAAGGACTTTTTTCGAGCCAAATATATCGCCTCACAAGTAATTTTTGTATATTTACCTATATAATATCACAAAGTATTAAAAATAGCAACTTACAATTTTTTAACCTTTATTAATGGAGTATGAACAAATTTGAATAAAATCATTAAATATATTGTGTATATTGCGGCCATCCTCGGTATAATTGCAATAATAGCAGCAAATCTGCCAAAGGAAAATAACAAGGTCGACAGATATACCGTGAGAGATTATAACGGTAGAATAGGTGTATTTGTGAATGATTCGGAAATACCTTCTACAACACTTGATGTGTTTGTAAATTCTTTGCCCAGTGCTGACCGTGAGTATCTTGAAAAGGGGATAACTGTATATTCAAAGCAGGAGCTTTCAAGACTTATAGAGGATCTTGACGGATAAAATATATATTGATTTCATATCCTTTACCAAGGGGTGAGGATAGATCGTGCTTGAAATGTTCAGTGCTTTGCTGGGTAACTTTATTGCGATACTGATAACGGTGTGTGGAGTATATCTGACTGTAAAAACAAAAGCGCTTCAGCTTCGCAAAATAGGAAAAATGCTGCATACGGTATTTCCGCTAGGGAAGAAAAGCAGAAAAACATCGGGAATGCGTCCGTTTGCTGCAATGAGTGCGGCACTTTCCGGAACTATGGGAACCGGCAATATTGTCGGCGTAGGCATTGCAATTTCCAGCGGCGGTGCAGGTGCAATATTTTGGATGCTTTTAGCCTCATTTCTCTGTATGATAATCAAATATGCTGAAACATATCTTGCGGTGCAATACAGAGTTTTAGAATCAGGTACTTATAAGGGCGGCCCGATGTATTATATGAAATTTGGATTGCAAAAATTTGGGGCATTAAGCATAGTATTTTGCATTTTCTGTATCCTTGCATCCTTTCTTACCGGTAATCTTACACAGTCAGCAGCAATTGCGGAGTGTGCTGAAAACACTTTCAATGTGTCGCCGCTTACTTGCGGTTTAATCACAGCATTGCTTTGCTCATACATAATATTTTCTCCAATGAGGCGTCTGGGTAATTTTATGTCAACAGCGATACCGGTGCTAACCGCATTATTTATGTTCTTTTGTATCGGCGTTATTATTATGAACCGCAGTAATTTTTTGTATGCAGTACAAGAGATATTGACAAGTGCGTTTGATTTTAAAAGCGCATCTGGAGGAATCTGTGGATTTGCCGTATCAAGTGCAATGCGTGAGGGATTTTCAAAAGGGCTTTTTACAAACGAGGCCGGAATGGGATCATCACCGATAGTTCACGCTTCGGCGGATGATACCACACCCGAGAAACAGGGCTTATACGGTATGGCTGAGGTTTTTCTGGACACTACCGTTATGTGCAGCATAACAGGACTTGCAATAGTAATATCTGACGAGCATATATCATCAAACGGGGCTTTAATGCTGCAAAATGCACTTGTTTCTTCGTTCAGTGAGATAGGTGGTATATTCTGCACAGTAGCTATATTTATGTTTGCGGCTTGTTCTATCGTTACCTGGAGCCATTACGGAACGGAGGCGGTAAGTTTTCTTTGTAAAAGTAAAAGCTCCGTTATTATTTATCGTACATTTTTTTGCGTTATGATAGTATTCGGTGCGGTTACTGATATTTCAAATCTGTTTTGTATTTCGGATATACTCAACGGGCTGATGGTGTTGCCTAATATTATTACCGTGGTACTTCTTTTTAACGCAAACAGTTGATTTATTTTTTGATATATGCTATACTATATTTGATTAAAATTGTATGAAAGGACGGTATCGTGAAATGTGCGGTATTGTTGGTTTTTCTGGGAAAATTCCGGCAGCTCCGGTACTTTTGAAGGGCCTTGAGCGTCTTGAATACAGAGGATATGATTCAGCAGGAATTGCTGTTTTTGAGGGTGACAAGATAAACATTAAAAAGGCTAAAGGCAAGCTTGAAACCTTGAATAAGCTCATCGACGGCGGAGCTCATATGAGCAGCACTATCGGTATCGGACATACCCGTTGGGCTACACATGGTAAACCTTCAGATGTTAATGCTCATCCGCATTACAGTATGGATAAGCAATTTGCAGTTGTGCATAACGGTATTATTGAAAATTATTCAACACTGAAAGAAATGCTGGTCAAAAACGGTGTTAAGTTTGTAAGCGAAACCGATACAGAGGTAGTAGCACAACTTTTGCAGCAAAATTATACCGGCGATCTATACGATGCTATTGTAAAAACCGTAAAAATGCTTGAAGGCTCATATGCGCTTGGTATCCTTTGTGCAGACTGTCCGGATGTGCTTTATGCTGTGAAACATTCAAGTCCTCTTATCGCAGGTGTTGCAGAGGATGGATTTATGGTGGCGTCGGATATCCCTGCTGTTTTGCCGTTTACAAGAAATATTTATTACCTCAATGATAATGAGATAGTGAAAATAAGCGGATCAAAGCTTGATATTATGGATTATGAGGGCAATGTTCTTTCCCGTGAGTTAACCGAGATAACATGGGATGTCAAATCAGCCGAAAAGGGCGGATATGAGCATTTTATGATCAAGGAAATTATGGAGCAACCCAAGTCTGTTCACGATACATTCACTCCCCGAATTAAAGACGGAAGGATATATCTTGATGGTATTGATCTCACACAAAAGCAGCTCCGAAAATTCAATAAAATTAATATTGTTGCCTGTGGCTCGGCTTATCATGTCGGAGTTGTCGGTAAATATGTGCTTGAGCAGCTTACAAGAATTCCTGTTATATGCGATGTTGCATCGGAATTCCGCTATCAGAATCCGATAGTTGATGAAAATTCGCTTGTTATCATCATTAGCCAGTCAGGTGAGACCGCTGATACAAAAGCAGCGCTTGAGGAAGCAAAGCGTGCCAACGCAACTATACTTTCTATTGTAAATGTTGTAGGAAGTTCTATTGCAACGCTTTCTGATAATGTGCTTTATACATGGGCAGGTCCGGAAATATCCGTTGCAACAACAAAGGCATATTCTACCCAGCTTATAATGATGTATCTTATAGCTATCCATATTGCTCTTGAACTTGGAAAAATTACCGGGCAAGAGGCTGATGCGATGCTTAAGGAGATCGAGACCTTGCCTGATAAGATTCAACAGATACTAGATAAAAAAGATGATATCGCACACTTTGCACAGCGTTATGCTTATCTTAAAGATGCATATTTTATCGGCAGAAATATTGATTATGCTGTTTCGCTTGAAGCATCATTGAAGCTTAAGGAAACAAGCTATATTCATTCAGATGCATATGCTGCTGGCGAGCTGAAGCACGGACCCATCTCACTTATTGAGGACGGAACACTTGTTATCGGTCTTGCTTGCAATAAACGGCTTATGAGTAAAACTATCAGCAACATCGAAGAAGTCAAAGCAAGAGGTGCTGAAGTAATGCTTGTAGTCAGCGAGGATGTGGCAGATGAGTTGCCGAAGGATAATATAGACCGCATTCTTACAGTTCCGGTTACCGATGAGCTGTTTTCGGCATCACTTGAAGTTATACCTATGCAGCTGCTTGCTTATTATATTGCAAAGGCTAGAGAATGTGATGTCGATAAACCTCGCAATCTTGCAAAATCAGTAACAGTTGAATAACAGAAAGGGTTTATAAAAGTGAAAAAGTCAGTATGTTTAATTTTGTGCGTTGCAATGCTCATCTCGTGCTTGGTTACAACTGCGAGTGCCGAAGTGGATGTACAGTACATACCATCAGCTCTCAACATGGGCGATGTAAATTCAGACGGTAGTATCAATGGTAAGGATGTTTTACTGCTCCGTAAATACATCGTTGGTCTTGATTCATCGCTTACATATGAAAATGCCGATCTGACCGGTGATTGTCTTATTAACGGCAAGGATGTGCTTTCACTTCGCAAATATATAGTAGGTCTTGATGTTGAAATCTCAAGTGTTTTTGCAATGGGTGATATTGATATAACATCCGAGGTGGAGGATCTGGGCTTCTTATATAAGAGCATTTGGGCAAATCCGGACACACACAGAGAAGAGGATACTGCGCCGGGTATAGAGCGTGTGCTTGCGAGAAATCCGTATGATATGGTTTCATATAACGGCATGGTAGTTGCCTCTTGCGGTAACTACAATACAAATCAAGGTCCTGTATATCTTTATTATGTTACAAGGGACAGCGAAAAAAAGAAAGGCATGGGCAATTCGTTTAGGACAGAGCAGATCAATAAATTCTATATTTATGATGATACTTTGTTTGCTCTTGCGGCAGATCCCAATGCATGGTGCATCGGTGAATTCTATATGTATGTTAAAAACAGCCGTGGCAAATACGAATGGCATACCATAAACACCTTGAAGGATAATATTCATTGCTACGATATGATCAAGTATGACGGTGAGTATTTCTTCTGTGGCTCCAATGTAAATTATATTGACGGATACGAGAGGAGTATGGGTACTGTCTTCCGTTTTGACGGAGATGATATGCTCAACAGTACTCAAGACGATTACACTGTCGTTCCGTTTATAAACAAACACGGCAATGTTATTTCATATACCGATGATCAGGGTGTGCCGCGTGTGTATGAGTTTTGTGAATACAAAGGCGAGCTTTATGCGTATTATCGTGACCCGTACATTAAGTACTATGATCAGTATTATAATTATAATGGTATATATAAATACAATAAGCTGACAAAGCAGTTTGAATACTGTGTGGGTATGTCTCTTGATATTCCGTTCGAAGCTGCATTCTATTCTCAGGATGTTGAAGGATATATGCGTGACTTTGAATGGAATGGTAAGTATGTCAGCGTTAACTTCGGATTGTTTTTAACTGATGACTTTGTGAACTGGGAAGAACGCAGCATTGAAGGCTATGAGGATTATGTCATCCGTGATTGTGAGCTTATCGGTGACAAGCTCTATGTGCTTGCAACTGTTGAAAATGAAGAAGGACATTATACAAATGCGGTATTTGAAACAGAGGATCTTGTAAATTTCCGCAGAGTTGTCCATTTTGACACATTAGGCTATGTACGTTCCTTTACTTATTGCGATGGAGCATTCTTCTTCTGTATAGGTACTGATCCTTTGAATGTAAATACCGAAGCCGGTCTTGAATGCGGAAGAATGTACAGATATTTGTATTACAAATAAATTCAACACGATAATAAAAATCCCTTAACTCAAATGCGTAATGTCGTTAGCGAAGTTTTTATTTTATCATAGAATAATATATCGGGTGAGAACCGGCATCGCATTTGTATGTACAAATGCACTTGGGCAGTAGCCCAAACCCACTAACAACAGA
>JAXJVX010000314.1:0-2950 GCA_036308305.1 Acutalibacteraceae bacterium
ACAGATCAATACACGCTTTGGCAAGTCCTTGGCTCAGGTTAATAAAATTGAGGGGGATATTGTTTCTCTGCAGGTTTTTGCCGGCGGTCAGGGTGTTTCTACAGGAGATGAAGTTCGTTTCCTCGGTCACGAAATGCGAGTATCTTTCAGTGAAGATTTATTGGGTCGTATATTCAACGGCTCAGGTGAGCCGAGAGATAAAGGCCCTGCACTTAACGAGAATATGAAACCCATCGGCGGCCCCTCTGTTAATCCCACTAAACGTATTCTTGCCAACCGAATGATGAGAACCAACATTCCTATGATTGATATGTTCAACACCTTGGTTGTTTCTCAAAAGTTGCCTATTTTCTCTATTTCGGGTGAGCCGTACAATCAACTTCTTGCCCGAATTGCAATGCAGGCAGAAGCCGACGTAATCGTTCTTGGTGGCATGGGTCTTAAATATGATGATTTTCTATATTTTAAAGATGCGCTTTCCAAGGGCGGAGCACTCAGTAAAACCGTTATGTTTATTCATACCGCTTCCGATCCTACCGTTGAGTGTATGATGATTCCCGATATGGTGTTGGCGGTAGCAGAACAATTTGCGCTTCAGAATAAAGACGTATTGGTGCTCCTTACCGATATGACCAACTTTGCTGATGCCATGAAGGAAATTGCCATTACGCAGGAACAGGTTCCTTCCAACCGTGGATATCCCGGTGACCTGTATTCTCAGCTTGCATCCCGTTACGAAAAGGCGGTTGACTTTGCTGATTCAGGGTCAGTTACCGTCTTGGCGGTTACTACAATGCCCGGCGATGACGTTACTCATCCCGTCCCCGACAATACAGGATACATTACCGAAGGTCAGTATTACCTTAAAGGCGGTCGCATAGAGCCGTTCGGTTCTCTTTCCCGACTAAAACAAAACGTAAACGGTAAAACACGAAAAGACCATCGGGCTCTTATGGATGCGATGATTCGCCTTTATTCTTCTTACAAGGAAACGCTTGAAAAGAAAAACATGGGCTTTTCTATGAGCCGTTGGGATGAAAAATTGCTGAAGTACGGTGAACTTTTTGAAAGCAAGCTAATGTCACTATCCGTTAATCTTCCGCTTGAGGATGCACTTGATTTAGGATGGGAAATTTTAGCGGATTGCTTCGAAAAGGACGAAACTGGAATAAAATCAGACCTTACCGATGAATTTTGGCCTAAAGGTTAAGGAGGTCTGTAGTTTTGGCAAAAATCAAACTGACTAAAAATGAGTTGAAGGTACAAAAGGACGCACTTAAAATGTACCGCAGATATTTGCCTACTCTGACACTGAAAAAGCAACAACTCCAATCGGAGATCCGTACAATTGAAGCCAAAGCAAAGGCAGTGAGAAAAGAAAGAGAAGACCTTGAATTTAGGTTTAGGGAATGGATCGCTGTTTTTAGTGAAATGGATGCATTTCCAAAGGGAATTATAACTGTCAGCAATATTCGCAAAGGAAAAGGAAATATTGCGGGCGTTGATATTCCTACGTTTGAGGGCGCGGATTTCTCACGAGGAGATTATGACTTTTATGAAACACCTCTTTGGGTGGATATTGCCGCAAACCATATGGAAAAGGCAATGTCTCTCGATTTAGAGGCGGAAGTGTTAGATGAACAGGTCAAATTATTAGAGATTGAATTGCTTGCAACTTCTCAAAGAGTCAACCTGTTTGAAAAGGTTAAAATCCCCGAAACCGAGGAAAATATCAAAAAAATATCGATTTATATGGCAGACCAACAGGTTAGTGCCGTAGTGCGTTCAAAAATATCAAAACGCAAGATAGCCCTTCGTAATGCTGTGGCTTCCGAAAAGGAGGTTTATTCATTATGATAGTGCCTATGAAAAAAGTATCTCTTATTATCAGAGAAAATAAAAAGGACGAAACACTGAAAAAGCTTCGCAAATTAGGAATTGTCCACATTGAGATAACCGAAGGATCCGGTGAACGACTCGCCTCGCTCCGAGAACGAATTACTTTACTTGAAAGTGCCATCTTTACGATTGGCAAAAAGAAAAACGTAGAGCCAAAAGATGTGGACGCAGCAGGAGCCTTGTTCGTTGCAACGAGAATTCAAGCTCTCGATGCGGAGAAAAAACAGTGCGGGGCAGAACGAATTGCACTCAGTTCCGAGCTTGACCGCTTAAAAAGCTGGGGCGATATTGATCCGAGTAGTTTAAGCGATTTGGAAGCAAAAGGTTATGAGATATCCTTTTACGAGATGCCTAAAGCTGAATATGAACTGCTTGACGAAAGCATTAAAACCGTTCGAATTGATGTAACAAAATCGACTGTTAGATTTATGCTGCTCAAATCCAATAAGGAAGAACTCGATGAAGCTGTTACAGCACTTAACACATACCGTTTGGCATTACCACAGCTTTCTACAGGCGAGATGAAGCAACGGCTTTCGAAACTTAGCACTCGTATAGACGAAATCGACGAAACGATCGCCTCCAATGCTTGTTATGTTGAGAGCATTAAGAGAGCCGTTGGGGCTACCGAAAAGGAAATTGAATTTGAAACCTACGCTACAGGCATAGCAGATGAAAATTTATCACCCGAAAGCGAGTCGCCACTTTCCGTTTCATATTTCACGGGCTATATTGAAGCTGAAAACCTTGATAGGCTCAAGCAAACCGCCCAAAGCAATTCTTGGGGACTTCTCGTGGAAGAGCCTTCGGTTGAGGATAACGTTCCCACCAAACTTAAAAACAACAAGTTTGTAAGTCTTATTTATCCTCTGACCGACTTTTTGGGCACCGTTCCCGGATATTTTGAGTATGACATTTCGGGTTGGTTTTTGGCGTTTATACTCATATTCTTCGGAATTATTTTCGGCGACGGAGGATACGGATTATTCATCTGTGTTGTTGCGGCAATCCCGATTATAAAATCGCTCATTGCCAAAAAGCAGATTTCGCC
>JAXJVX010000315.1:0-1915 GCA_036308305.1 Acutalibacteraceae bacterium
GGACATCATTACCGAATTCAACGGCGTTGAAATTTCAAGTGCCGATGAATACAATGATCAAAGGCTCAAATATCAGCCGGGAGAGCAGGTCACCCTTACGGTCTACCGTTCGGGAAGATATTACAATGTAAAGATAACTCTCGGCGAATCATCTAACTGATTCCTCATTTTTCATATTTCCCCTCTTTTGGATTTACGCCGTGTGCATTAGCACATGGCGTAAATTCTTTTATGGTTAAATCTCACAAAAACATAAGTGCTGATTTTGTAATAGTGCTGAATTTTTTGTTTTTTGTTAAAAGTGTAGAAATAATTGTTGTATTGGATATTAAATTTTAGTATAATATAAATACTAAAATAGGAAGGAATGAGTTAAAATGCGCAAGTTTAAATCATTGATTTGTATTATACTTGTAGTGGTGATGATGTTTACAACACTTGGTATTGTATCATCAGCAAACACAGAAAGACTTGTCGGAGATTGCAACGGCGACGGTAATATCAACGGTAAGGATGTACTTTTGCTTCGTAAGCATATAGTAGGTCTTGAATATGTAGACAATACCGATTATGCAGATTGCAACGGCGACGGTAATATCAACGGTAAGGATGTACTTTTACTTCGTAAGTACATAGTGGGTCTTGCATCAGAGCTTGCAACTCTGAAACCGGCAACAACTACACCGCCTACACAGGGCGAGCTTAACGGTGCGGGAGAAGCAGTTCCGTCAAGCTATTCAACAGAGCTTTGTACGCAGATCACTATCAACCAGATCGGTTATTCTACTTATGCATCAAAAACAGCAAAGCTTTTTGAAAGCAGCGGTATTAGTAAGGATGACTCACAGATAGCAAAGGTAGATGTATATCTTATTGATGCAAAAACCGGCAAAACAATAATGAAGGCTACAACTAAAAACAGAGGTTATGACACACCGTCTGATAAGTATGTAGTAGAGTTTGATTTCTCCGATTGCATCACAAACGGTACATACTACATTGCAGCACCTGCAGGCCGTTCATATGAGTTTGTTATTGACTCAAATCCGTATGAAGAGCTGAACGATGCATTGCTTACAATGCAGTATTATCAGCGTTGCGGTACAGCACTCGATTCTGAAATCGTTGGAAATTATGCACATTCAGCATGCCACACGGGTGATGCGTATCCTGCAAAGATCCTGAATAAGGACAACGGTACTGTATATGTTCAGTCAGATGTCAAGACTGCAACCGATTTTGAAGGCGGTCTTCACGATGCAGGTGACTATGGCAGATATACAACTCCTGCTGTTCAGGTAGTTGCAGATCTTATCTATTCATATGTTATGTTCCCTGATGCACTTGATCTTGATATTATTCAGGACAATGCAGGCGAGAATATTTCCGATGCACTTGATGAAGCACGCTATGAAGCAGAATGGTTGCTTAAGATGCAGGCTGAGGACGGCGGCGTATATTGGAAGGCAACAACAATACAGCATGCTAATTTTGCACAGCCTGATAAGGATAATTACTTCCTTCACGGTACATATGACGGTTCGCACAATGCATCACAGTACGGTCTTTATGTATCAAGAGTAATGTATGAGTCAACCGCAGGTGCAGCAGGTGCTTTTGCTACTTGCTATGTAGCATTCAAGGATATTGACAAGGACTTTGCAAACGAGTGCCTTGCAGCAGCAAAGAAGGCATATAACTGGTGTATGCAGGATAGTGCTGCACTCCCGAGAGGTGCAAAGAAAGCGTTTGACAGCATTGGTAGCAATCCTTCTATCGGCACCGGTTCATACGGTGGAACAGCTTGTAACGAAGCACTCTGGTATGCAGCATGCTCGCTTTATGCAGCGACCGGCGACAAGACCTATAGCGATAAGATTGATGCAATGATCACAGCCGGAACTTGCAATTATAC
>JAXJVX010000316.1:0-13173 GCA_036308305.1 Acutalibacteraceae bacterium
GAATATAAGGTGAAAGACATGGAAGTACCTGTTTATTTATTTACCGGCTTTCTTGAAGGTGGCAAATCCACCTTCATTCAAGGCACATTGGAAGACAAGCGTTTTTGTGACGGCGAAAAAATACTTTTGCTTATCTGCGAAGAAGGTGAGATAGAATATGATGCTTCCCGCTTTGCTTCAAAAAATGTTTGTGTGCATACATTTGAAGATAAGGACGAATTCACCACTGCAACACTTGCCGGACTTTACCGTGACTACAAGCCAAAGAAGATAGTTATTGAATGTAACGGTATGTGGCCGCTTGAGGATATTTATATGGCTATGCCGGACGGCTGGCTTATTTATCAGGAAATGTTTTTTGCAGATGCAACAACATTTTTAAATTATAATTCAAATATGCGACAGATGGTTGCAAACAAATTGCAAAACTGCGATGTCGCAATATTCAACCGTTTCTCCCCTGAGTTCGACAAAATGGAATTTCATAAGATCGTGCGCGGTCTTTCAAGGCGTGCTGATATCTGCTATGAATACACAGACGGCACCGTTGATTATGATGATATTGAAGATCCATTGCCATTTGATATCAATGCAGATGTAATAGTTATAAAAGACGAGGATTATGCTATCTGGTACCGTGATATGATGGAGGAAACAGAAAAGTACGAGGGTAAAACAGTCAAATTCAAGGGAGTAGCCGCAAAGGATAAGCGTATGCCGAAAGGACTTGCTGCAATCGGCAGACATGTTATGACTTGCTGTGTTGATGATATTCAGTATGCCGCTGTTGCTGCAAAGGGTGACGCTGCCGAAAAATGCGAAACTAACAAGTGGTTTGTTATTACTGCAAATGTCACTATTGAGAAAAATGCACTTTATAAGGCAAAAGGTCCTGTGATGAATATCATTTCACTTGTTCCCTCAAATGCACCTGAAGAACCGGTTGCTACATTCTATTAAACTTAAAGATTTATATAAGGTAAAAGAACAAAGCTGTGATTGTTTTCAATCACAGCTTTGTGTTTTATAGTTCTTTTACAAGCCCAATGATATATTTGCGAAGCTGAAGCACATCCTTGCCGTTTATTTTACCGTCCTTGTTGCAATCAGCGTTATCGGTATCAATATTATCATCAAGACTTACGATATACTTACGCAGAGCCAATACATCCTTACCGTTTATCTTACCGTCCGTGTTAACATCACCAAAATTTACAGCTTTTACAGTTGTGGTGGGAATGGTGGGCTGTGTTGTAGGCTGAGTTGTTGACATCACAGTCGGAACGGTCGTCGGTTTGGTAGTTGTCGGTTGAATTGTAGTGGTTGTAGTGGTTGTAGTGGTTGTGGTGGTAGTGGTAGTTGTGAGAACGGTTGTTTTCTCAACATCATCCGAAAAAGTACCGTAAACACAAATATTATCCATATACCAGTTCATGATAAGCATCGGTGTATTAGTAGCATAAGTTGTATATGAAACCAAAAACTTGCTGATATTCGAAATCCACTTTTCTTTTTGCTCATCATCAAGATTTTTGAAATAGAAAGTCTCTTTTGTAGTGCTATCGTAATATTTAAGTTCATCAAGCGCAATTCTTGCAAGACCGTAACCGTCGGCTACATTATTCTCTACATAAAAGCTCTTTGTAGATACCACGCTGCCGCTTGATGAAGTAAAGGTGACTGAACTTGACTCAAAAGTATATTTATAAATACCTCTTTTATCGTATATCTTGTACTCATCGACATCATTGAGCGGCTCGCCGTTGCTGCTATACACAGTAGTGCTTATCATATCAAACTGGATACCCTCTGCACCGTCGAGCAACAATGCAGCTCTTAATTTCTTGAAGGTTTCCGAATATGATATATAGCTTGTAACCGCAGTTTTTGTAGCAGATACAGAATTTGCAAAATATACTCTCGAGCCGTTGTAGGTAGTAGAGCCGCTGTCGCCGTTCGGCCCGGAGGTCGGACCGCCATATTTGTGGCCTCCGTGTGATGATACCTCGGTATAACCCTCAAAATCCTCAACAAGCACCGTTTCACGCTTGGGATAATAGAAAGCGGGCTTTACTGTTTCATCATCAAACTCACCTGTATTCTTCTGAATGTCATCAAGATACCAGCTCTGTCCAGCCGGCAGCCTGCAGGAGAATGTGATATTTGTAGTCTTGCTCATCATTTCCGGCGTAACACGAAGCTCATTTGAGCCGGTGTATTTTTCATTCCATGAGAATGTGACATATCCGCCGTTTGCAGGAACTGCAAAGGATTTTGAATAGGTGCTGCCATCAGAAGTGGTAAAGGTTATGCTTCCGTTACGCTCGGTACCGTTACCGCTTACCCAAAAGCGTATGCCCGTGGAGTCGGACAGGCTTCCCGAATACATAGTGAATTTTACACTTGTTGCTGCCGTTGAGCTGTTTGAATAGATTTTAACCGCTTTTGTACTGTCGTTGGCACTGTTCACACATTCGTCCGAAATCCTTGTGCTGCAATTAGTAACAGTATTTAATCTGTCGATACTTGTGCCGGTATATGTTTCAGACTGATCTTCAAAATCAATTACCGACATATACTTATCATCAATTATAAAATCTTCACGGTTATATTTAACACCACTGCCGTTATATGCACCAATATTCGGAGCATCCTGTGCTGAAACTGTGTTGCCGTAAAAATCGTATCCGCCGTTACCCTCTATAACGATACCTGCACCGATGGCAGGAGAGCAATCATAAAGCATGTAAGCATCACAGCTTGATCTTCCAACGCCGGCACCGCCTGCATTGATAAACATAGGATCTTGTGCAAAAATATTTCCATAGGAATTAACGATCTCACTACCGTTTAAAGGAGCAGAATATGCGTATCTTCCGTAAGAAATGTTGTTTGCAAATGTAGTGTTTGTGGTGTTCGCCAGACCGTCTCCTCTATGCGAATTTGTATAGAATATGTTGTTGGCTATCAAAGTATTATTGGCATAACTTCTGCCTGTAAGTTTTGACGCGCCTCTTGTCCACGTGTAAAAAATGTATGCGTTGCTTGTAGACAAAGCCCACTTTGAATATATTGTATTGTTATATATCTGTGTATCGTCTATTGCGCCGATAAGGCTGAATACATAATGATAGTCATTCTGCGAGATGTTATACCGCACAATTGAACCGACATTCCATGCATATGAATTGTTCCAATCGGTAGGCTCGCAGCAGATGAGCATAAATCCGCCTTCATTATTATGACTGTAATTGTATTGGAAGATAGTATTATAGCATTGATAATCACAATCAAAGCCCTGACCGTCATAAATAGTCTGAGTATTGAATGCCTCGTTATACTGAAGTAATGCGCTGTGGCTGGCGAAAGGCCAGATAGCAACGTGAGCAGATGCCTGTGCATAAGAATGTGCCTTATCACAAGTGTTGTATTCAACAAGCGGAGCATAACAGTTATTTACCAATATGCCGTCTTTGCCGATGTTTTGCAGATAGTTGCCGCGCACAACAACATTTTTTCCCGATTTTGAATTAATGCTTCCATCCTTATTGCTTCCGCTTACAGAACCGTTAATACTGATACCTAACGATTTGCAATTTACGATCGTATTATTCTCAACAAGTAAACTGCCTATATATCCGTTGTAGGTATCACTTGAAACAGTAATTCCCGAAAGTCCGGATTTAGATGCTGTTGACCAGTTTTTTGTATTTGAGCCGTAGATATAGCAGTTCTTGATCTCAATACCGTAAGAGGTGTAATTATTATTCAAAGCAACTCTTACAACATATTGCGTACCCGTACCCGGCGTACCGTTAGTTATATGTAAGCCGTCTATGATAACATAGCTTGTGTTTTTTAAAAACAGCGCAGCGTCCATCTCCGGCAGATCATCAAGCTCATCATCGTACATACTTTTTATCATAGGCATATCACCGCTACCATAGCTCGATATCGTTATCGGTGCAGACGAAGTCCCAGCACCCTTGGGATAAAAGAAGGTGTTTGTCCATATACATCCTTTTTTCAAAAGCACTGCATCACCGGGCTGCAGAGTTATACTGTTTACCTTTTCAAGACTCTGCCAAGCAGTACTTTGCGATGTACCGCTGTTAGTATCATCACCGTTGTCGGCATCAACATAGTACACCGTACCTGAATAGCTTTGCTCCGCAGATACAGTAAACTCAAGCTCTGTTAAAACAGACACCGATGCTATAAGCATAATAAGTGTTAAAACAACTCCAAGTATTCGTTTCATTTTATTTCCTCCAGAATTCACGCAAGCGGTTTGCTCAACGGTATTTTATCAAGTTTTGAATATGTATTGATGCTACTGTTTTTCACTAATTCATTTATATATTTTTCATACTGCTGTTGTCTGTACTCTGCAATCACCGTTGACTCAACTGATGAATAGCTCTCATATCCCGAAAAGCTTCGGCTAAAGCACCAGATAAGAGTATTCTCACCAAAATAGGCAGTTTCACCTTCACTCAAGCTGTAAATCGTATCATAAAACGCACTATTTTCTTTTGACAATTGCTTGTAATTGCTATTGCTGAGTTCGGTTTGGGTTATCTCAACATCTGTGAGCTTTGATAACGGCTCATTTTCATCTGCAATTATCTTTTCAGCGGCTTTAAGTGCTTGCATATCGTCTGACTTCAATATTTTGAAGATACAATTGTCTATTCTTCGATAGTTTTGATCTCTGTTGGCATAATAAAAAGCTTTAAGCGCTGCTTCATCACCGTAAAGCGGCTCGCCCTCCTGTCCCATTACCTCCTGCAGTTCGATACGCAGATTTGACATACGGTACATATGATATGTGCTTTCGGAATATTCACTCTGACCGTAGATCGGCTCACCGTTATCTATCTTCGATTGGTTTACGGAATTGACCTCTTTCATCTCATCAACAAACGCATCATATGATGCATCCTTGACAATTCCGTACTCCACACCAAGCTCAAGTTCAAGCCTGCATCGGACTGATGCTGACAGCGCCTCATTGCGCAGATACTCCGCCGGAGTAACACCATCAAACTCCGTATCCCAAAAATCGTTTCCGGCAGTTACAGAATAGTTCTGTTCAAAATACTCTATAACATCAGTCTTTATCTCGTTCATATGAAGTTTGACTTCACCGGCATAAATCTTCATGCCATCAACATCAGCAACGACGGTATCAACACTAATATTCAAGGCGACGCATATCACAGTAAATGCTATCACCACAGCCGAAAAAATACAACAAATCAGAAAGATAATTAATTTTTTCTTCATATATAGATCCTCTGTGTAACTTATAATATTTATTTTACCACTCCTAATATTTTCTTTCAATTGGCAAAATACAAGAGATTATCTTTCCGTTTTTAGTGAATATGCCATTGTTTTTTATGCCATAATTCAGAATTTGCAATCTATCTTAATGGAATTCATAAAAATGCCTCGAATTTTGCCGTAAAAAATATAAAAAAAGCGTATTTTACAGTAGATTTTTCAATATAGTTATGCTATAATTGATATAGCGTTATGCTTATTTATAATAACTGCTTGCAGGATGAATCGTGACACTATCACAGTCTCCTTAATTGCAGTTACAGCTGGTACGCAATAGCAAATAATTTTGAAAGCGAGGAGCGTAAATGAAAAAGCGCAAGGGAACAATGCCCTTTAAGGGCACACCTGAGCAGGAAGCACAGCTTATGGCTGTTATTGCAGAGCACAAGGGCGAAAAAGGCGCACTTATGCCGGTAATGCAACAAGCTCAGGAAATCTACGGCTATTTGCCGGTCGAGGTTCAGCAGATGATCGCTGCAGGGCTTGATACATCAGTAGAAAAGGTATACGGTGTTGCAACCTTCTACTCACAGTTTGCTCTTACACCCAAGGGTGAGTACAAGATCTCTGTCTGTCTTGGTACTGCTTGCTATGTAAAGGGCTCGCAGGATGTATTCGACAGAATTTCGCAGTTGCTGGGTATCGGTGCTGATGAATGTACTGAAGACGGTAAATTCTCACTTGAAGCTTGCCGTTGTATCGGTGCTTGCGGTCTTGCACCTGTTATGACCATCAACGAAGAGGTTTACGGCAGACTGCAAAAAACTGATGTTGATGATATTTTGAAGAAATACATGTAACACACATCTGCACCTAATAAATTTTAAATGAGGGAAAAGCCTTATGAAAATCAGCAAAATCTGTGAGCTTCTTGATGCAGAAGTCATCTGCGGAGAGGAATTTCTCGGAAAGCATGTTTACTCTGCGTGCGGAAGCGATATGATGAGCGATGTGCTTGCATATGTTAAAAATCAAGCAGTGCTTCTTACCGGACTTGTGAATCCGCAGGTAGTAAGAACCTCTGAAATGATGGATATGGTATGTATAGTGTTCGTCCGCTCCAAGCGTCCGACTGAAGAAATGATCGAGCTTGCAAAGGAACACGGACTTGTGCTTTTAAGCACAAAAATGCGTATGTATGAGGCTTGCGGTAAGCTTTATACAAACGGTCTTGTGGGAAACGGTGAGTCCGATGAGTGAGTCATTGAAGTTTCACTTTGATGTTGACGGTGAGGATTTCACATCAGCAGGTCAGGCATCTGTTCATGTAAAGAAAAATCTTCGTCAGCTCGGTATCTCGCCCGATATCATACGCCGTGTTTCCATTGCAATGTATGAGGGTGAAATAAATATGGTCATTCATGCCGACGGAGGCGATGCTGATGTTATCGTGTATGAAGACTGTATCGAGATCCGTCTCCAGGACAGCGGTCCGGGTATTGCAGATATCGACCTTGCCATGCAGGAGGGCTATTCAACTGCGCCGGATAATATCCGTTCGCTCGGCTTCGGTGCCGGTATGGGACTTCCGAATATGAAGCGCTATACCGACAGTATGGAAATTCAATCCGAAGTTGGAAAAGGTACACTTATTGTAATGAAGGTCAATCTTTAATACCGAAAACAAAAATTAAGATAGGTATGAGTACAGTGAGCAATAGTTATAAGCATTCTGTTTCCATTGATGTTTCACGCTGTAACGGCTGCACTACCTGCCTGCGTCATTGCCCGACCGAGGCAATACGGATCAGAGATGGTCATGCAGTTATCAACGAACAGCGTTGTATTGATTGCGGAGAATGTATAAGACTTTGTCCGAAAGGTGCAAAAAAAGCTATATCCTCCAAACTATCCAAGATGGATAAGTTTAAATACAAAATTGCCCTGCCTGCCCCTACTTTATACGGTCAGTTTGAGGGGCTGGACGATGTGGACTATGTTCTGCAGGGTCTGTTGGATATAGGCTTTGATGATGTTTTTGAGGTTTCAAAGGCAGCCGAGCTGGTTTCAGCATACACAAGGCTGTATATGAAGACCGAAGGTATAAAAAAGCCGGTAATTTCATCGGCTTGTCCCGTAGTAATGCGGCTTATAGGAATAAGATTCCCGTCGCTTCGAGACAATATCATGCCTCTGCTGCCACCAATGGAGATTGCAGCGGAGTTAAGCCGTCAAAAGGCAAAGCGTGAGCATCCCGAGCTTAAGGATGAGGATATAGGCGTGTGCTTCATATCCCCTTGTCCTGCAAAGGTAAGCTATGTCAACAACGGATTTGCGGATATGAACAGCAAGGTGGATGTTGTTGTTTCGATAAGAGATATCTATTTTATGCTTATCAATGTTATGAAACGAAACAAAACACCCGAGGCACTTTGTGAATCCGGTATGATAGGTATCGGTTGGGCAACCTCCGGCGGCGAAGCAACGGCAATACTTAACGACAATTATCTTGCGGCAGACGGTATTGATAACATCAGCCGTGTGCTTGATGAGATAGAAAACGGCAATATTCCATCTCTTGAGTTTATTGAGCTTAATGCTTGCTCAGGAGGATGTGTCGGCGGTGTTATGGCGGTGGAAAATCCGTTTATAGCGAAGGCACGAATGCAGTCGTTAAGAAGATATCTACCTGTATCGCAGAACTTCATATCAAAGGACGACGGATATATTCCCGAAAACTACTTTTTCAATGATCTGCCTGCATATAACCCGATAACAAGGCTGAGCGACAATCTCGGCGAGTCGATGCGGATGATGGCTGATATCCAGCGTATTCGAGAGGATCTTCCGGGCATCGATTGCGGATCCTGCGGAGCGCCTACCTGCCGAGCATTTGCAGAGGATATTGTAAAGGGTGATGCAAGACCTTCCGGTTGTATCATATCAATGAAAAAACAGTTAGAGGAATATTTAGAACAAAACAAGTAACGAACAAGAGGTATTGTTATGACAGTTGGTGTGCTTGCTGAAAAATTGGCGCTTACACCGGTTGCGGTATGTGAACCGGCGCGTGAGATCGATGGTGTTTATATCGGTGACCTTTTAAGTTGGGTAATGGGCAGAGCGCAAAGCGGCAATGTGTGGATAACGATCATGTCTAACATCAATATAGTTGCAGTAGCAAGTCTTGCGGATACCTCATGTATAATCCTTGCCGAAGGTGTGGATGTTGACAGCGCCGTTTGTGATACGGCAAAAAACAAGGGTATAAATATCTATAAAAGCGAAAAATCAGCATATACCCTTGCAACGGAAATATACAGTTTAACCAAATGAACAGGTATTTTTACGATTTTCACATCCATTCATGTCTGTCACCGTGTGGTGACAATGATATGACACCCAACAACATCGCCGGAATGTCAGCGCTTGCAGGCTTGCAGATAGTTGCCCTGACTGATCACAATACCGCAAAAAACTGCCCCGCTTTTTTCAAAGCAGCAAAGAAAAACGGTATAATTCCGATCGCCGGTATGGAATTAACAACAGCGGAAGATATACATATTGTATGCTTGTTTGAAAATTTGGACGATGCAATGGAATTCGATAAGACGGTAAATGAGCATCGGATAAAAATCAAAAACCGTCCCGATATATTCGGAGAACAACGAATTCTTGATGAAGATGACAATATAATCGGTTATGATGAATACCTGCTTATAAATGCTACCGATATTGCAATAGAGCAGGTAGACGAGCTGGTCGCAGCGCATAATGGAATTTGCTTTCCGGCGCATATCGACCGTGAGTCGAACGGAATTATCGCAACGCTCGGTACCATCCCTGAAAACAGCGGATTTTATATTGCCGAATTTCACGATATTGATAAGTATGCTGAATATGAAAATCAGCACCCGATATTAAAGGGTATGCGTATCGTATCAGGCTCTGACGCTCATTATCTGTGGGATATAAGAGATGCTTCAAGCAGTATAATGCTTGAAGATGAGCCCTACTCCGGCGATTTTGTAAGAAAACAGCTGTTTCGCTATTTAAAAGGTGAAGAGTAATGAAGGAATTATCACTTAATATTCTTGATATTTCAGAAAACTCAACCAAGGCAGGTGCAACATTAGTCGAAATATCCGTTACCGAAAAGGACAATGTACTTACATTGGTAATAAAGGATAACGGCTGCGGAATGGATGAAGAAACGGTAAGATCAGTCACAAATCCGTTTTACACTACCCGAACAACAAGAAAGGTTGGAATGGGTATTCCCCTTCTTATACTTGCCGCAGAACAAACAGGCGGCAGCGTTACGATACAGTCGGTACCAAAAGAAAAGGGAGAAAACCACGGAACAGTTGTTACCGCTGTATTTATGATCGATCATATTGACTTTACGCCGATAGGCGATATAGTTTCAACCGTAACTACCCTGATTCAGGGCCATCCCACAACGGATTTTGTGTTTACCCACACATCCGATGCCTTCTCGGTGCAGCTTGACACAAGGCAGCTCCGTGAAGTTTTAGGAGACGTTCCGTTGGACAGTTACGAGGTAATTAAATGGACTAAAGAATATCTGCGAGAGCAATATTCACCGTCTGATAATAACAACTATTAGAAAGGAATTGGATGAAATGAAATCACTCGCTGAACTTGCAGCAATCAGAGAAAAAATGAAAGATAAAGTAGTGTTGCGTGAAGGCACAAACGATACACGCATCGTTGTCGGCATGGCAACCTGCGGAATCGCAGCAGGCGCGCGCCCGGTACTAAATGCTTTTGTTGAAAAGGTAAATGAAGAAGGTCTTGCAGGCGATGTTACCGTAACACAGACAGGCTGTGTTGGTCTTTGTCAGTACGAGCCTATCGTTGAAGTTTACGAGGCAGGCAAAGACAAGGTTACTTATGTTAAAATGACCGCTGAGAAAGCAGCAGAGGTCGTTGAAAAGCACATTAAGGGTGGCTCGGTAATCACCGAATACACTATCACTATTTAATTGGAGGTAAAATCAAATGATTCGTGCACATGTGTTGATTTGCGGCGGTACCGGCTGTACTTCTTCCGGAAGTATTGCTTTGCAGGCAGAATTTGCTGCACAGCTCGAAGCAAACGGAATTGCTGAAGAAGTAAAAATCGTTCAGACAGGTTGTTTTGGACTTTGCGCTCTCGGCCCCGTTGTTATCGTTTATCCTGACGGCACCTTCTACAGCCGTGTACAGAAGGAAGACATCGCTGAGATCGTTTCAGAGCATCTGCTCAAAGGTCGTCCGGTAGAGCGTCTTGTTTATAATGATGTATCAGCAGAAGTTGCCCAGGAGGCAAAACATACTCTCGCTTTGAGCGATACAAACTTCTATAAGGCTCAAAAGCGTGTAGCTCTCCGTAACTGCGGTGTTATCAACCCCGAGGTTATTGATGAGTACATAGCTCTTGATGGTTATGCAGCTCTCGGTAAGGTACTTACCGAAATGAAGCCTGAAGATGTTATCCAGACCTTGCTTGATTCAGGTCTTCGCGGCCGTGGCGGCGGCGGATTCCCGACAGGTCTTAAATGGAAGCTTGCTGCCGGCAACAAGGCAGACCAGAAATATGTATGTTGTAATGCTGACGAAGGTGACCCTGGTGCATTTATGGACCGTTCTATCCTTGAGGGTGACCCGCACGCAGTTCTTGAAGCTATGGCTATCGCAGGATATGCTATCGGCGCAACACAGGGTTATATCTATGTTCGTGCAGAGTATCCGATCGCTGTTCAGCGTCTTGAGATCGCTATCAAGCAGGCAAGAGAATATGGTCTTCTCGGAAAAGATATTTTCGGTACAGGCTTTAACTTTGATATCGACCTTCGCCTTGGTGCAGGCGCATTCGTATGCGGTGAGGAAACCGCTCTTATGACATCTATTGAGGGTAACCGTGGTGAGCCTCGTCCGAGACCGCCGTATCCGGCAGTTAAAGGTTTGTTCGGCAAGCCAACAATCCTTAATAATGTTGAAACATATGCAAACATTCCGCAGATCATCTTAAAGGGTGCTGATTGGTTTGCATCAATGGGTACAGAAAAATCAAAGGGTACAAAGGTATTTGCACTTGGCGGTAACATCAATAATACAGGTCTTGTTGAAGTACCTATGGGTACAACACTCCGTAAGGTAATCGACGAGATCGGCGGTGGTATCCCCGGCGGAAAGCAGTTCAAAGCTGCACAGACTGGCGGTCCTTCAGGCGGATGTATCCCGAAGGAATACTATGATATCGAAATCGACTACGATAACCTTATTTCTATCGGCTCAATGATGGGATCAGGCGGTCTTATCGTAATGGACGAAGATACATGTATGGTCGATATCGCAAAATTCTTCCTCGAGTTCACAGTTGATGAGTCTTGCGGTAAATGTACTCCATGCCGTGTAGGTACACGCAGATTGCTTGAGATACTCGACAAGATCACAAGCGGTAAGGGTACACTTGAAGATATCGACAAGCTCGAAGAGCTTGCTGCATACATCAAGGCAAACTCACTTTGCGGTCTCGGTCAGACTGCTCCTAACCCCGTTCTTTCAACACTTAAATTCTTCCGTGATGAGTATGTAGCACACGTTGTTGACAAGAAATGTCCTGCTGGCGTATGTAAGGATCTCCTTTCTTACGAAATCGTCGCTGATAAATGTAAGGGTTGCTCACTCTGTTCAAGAAAGTGTCCGGTAGGTGCTATCTCCGGTCAGCTTAAGAGTCCGTTTGTTATTGATCCTGAAAAGTGTATCAAGTGCGGCGTATGTCAGTCATCATGTAAGTTTGATGCTATTATTAAGAAATAAGAAAGGAGTTGTCGTTAATGGATATGGTTAATGTAAAAATAAACGGTATTTCTGTAAGCGTTGAAGCAGGCTCAACAATTCTTGAAGCTGCCCGTGCTGCAGGCATTGAAATACCGACACTTTGCTATATGAAAGAGATCAACGAGATCGGCGCTTGCCGCATCTGCGTTGTAGAAGCAGCTGAAATGCGTGGTCCTAGTCTTGGACCTGCACGCGTAGTTACTGCTTGTGTATATCCTGTAACAGAGGGTATGGAGGTTCAGACTAACACACCGAAAATCATTGCTGCAAGAAAGAACACTCTTGAAATGCTCTTGTCAGTTCATAACCGCAAGTGCCTTTCTTGCGTACGTTCAGGCAATTGTGAATTCCAGACTCTTTGTAACGAGTACGGTATTGAGGATGAAACTGCATTTGCAGGAGCAATGCCTGAAAGTGAGATCGACGATTCAGCTGTTCATATGGTAAGAGATAATTCTAAATGTATTCTCTGCCGTCGTTGTGTAGCTGTATGTAAAGAACAGTCAGTTGCTGTTATTGGTGCAAACGACCGTGGCTTTGATACACATATCGGCTGCATTTACGATAAGAAGCTCAACGAAGTAGATTGTATCTCCTGCGGTCAGTGTATTGTAAATTGTCCGACAGGCGCACTCTATGAGAAGGATAATCTTGACGAGGTTTATGAAGCTATTGCTGATCCTTCAAAATATGTTGTTGTTCAGACAGCTCCGGCTGTCCGTGCAGGACTCGGTGAAGAGTTTGGCTACGAGATCGGCACAGATGTTGAGGGCAAAATGGTTGCTGCGCTTCGCAGACTTGGTTTCGACAAGGTGTTTGATACAAATGTTGCTGCTGACTTTACAATTATGGAAGAATCAACAGAGCTTATCAACCGCGTTACAAACGGCGGCGCTCTCCCATTGATTACTTCTTGCTCACCTGGTTGGGTTAAGTTCTGCGAATATTACTATCCCGATATGTTAGCACATCTTTCTACCTGTAAATCTCCTCAGCAGATGGCAGGCG
This sequence comes from Acutalibacteraceae bacterium, assembly GCA_036308305.1. GTDB lineage: Bacteria > Bacillota > Clostridia > Oscillospirales > Acutalibacteraceae > RUG11462. The sequence continues at coordinate 13,147 of JAXJVX010000316.1, forward strand.
CTGTAATTAAGACCTACTATGCTGAAA
>JAXJVX010000317.1:0-8058 GCA_036308305.1 Acutalibacteraceae bacterium
ATGGAGAAGCTGCCGAGGAAAGTAGTGTTCGCGCATATGATGACGAGCAAATCATGGATTTGCGGAAAAGGACACAGGATTTGGAAAAGCAAAAAAACTTGCTTTACGGAGTGTTACTTATTGTAATGGGAATTGCATTGCAGGCACTTTCTTATACTCTTGGCGGTTCCAATGTAAAAGACTTTTTCTCAGGACTTCTATTGGGAATATCAATCGCTGAAATGCTGGTTGGTATTTATGTGGTTGGAAAAGGCATAGCTGGTCAATAAATTCCAATTTATCGAACAGTACAGTTGCGCATCTAATCGCTTTTCTTACCTGCGTTTACGCACCGTTATACTGCTCTTTTGCAAAGAAAACGACAGTTTCAACAGAAACTGTCGTTTTTAGTTTTATTGTTACGCAGTGATATTTGTCTTGCGACAAGTTATATTCGCTTTGCAAGTTTTGTAGGTGAATATCATTAAAGTATGAATATGAGAGTGCGGCTTCGTTTCGTATGCTTTATCAATAATGTGCGATCACATTCACAGTAGATATTTTTGCCCATGAGTTTGCGTAAAAGAACTTATCCTTGTACTCGGGTAGAATATCCTCTTCAAGTTCAGGTATATTCTTTATCTTACCGTTCATATACTCCGCAAGACGCTCACGGCAGCTTTTGAGCCTTCTTTCAAGACCGCCCATGCGCAGATCCTGAACATCAAATCCATTTGGCTTGTTATTAGAAAACCACACATTTTTATATGAATTATAAAATGCATCAAGCCTAATAAGCATTTCATCATAATCAGCGATAAGCAATTCAAGTGCTGCTTTGTCACCGCTGCGGTAAGCAGCCCGCGTACGCTTGCCGATAGTATATTTTATCTGCATAAACCGGCATAACTTCTCATAAGCATCAAAAAGATATCCGTATTCTTTGCCGTCGATTTCAGATAACTTATCAGCACACTTATCATAATTCGGTACAAAGCCATCCTCGACAGTGCAGTCATAAATTCCGTAAAAACAGTCATTATAGAACATATATTTTTCCGGATTGTGATTGGTGTTTGTCCACTCCGGATCAGCGGTATCGGGTAGGTCTAAAAGCATGAACGAGTCAAACTCAATGCCAAACTCAGCTAAAAATCCTGCTTTGATTTTTTCGATATCGCAAACGCCTTTTGCGAGGCAGGAAGCGTAATAAAGCGATGGTAGTACCGCAAAATCGGAACATTCCTTACCATCGTCACCCCAAAGAGTGAAGATAATGTTTTCAATGTTATTTTCGATTGCCGAAGGGATTTGTGCATCAAGCGTTTTTAATGTATATCCATTTCTCGGTGCAAAGCCATTCCAGCACCAAAGACCGCCTGCAAACCAGATTTCGTTGTTAAACTGCTTGTGTGCTGTGAACATTTTATCATAACGCTCACGGCTTGTGCTGTAATAATCCCAATATACAAGATCAAGCTCATTCGGAACAAGATTTTTAACCTTTTCGTCAATTACTGCATCTGGGCGGTTGTACTCGCCGTTTGTTGCAAGACGGAAGAACATATCACTCCAGATAAGCGGCTTGAAAGAGTGCGCCTTTGCAATTTCGCAAACCCTGTCAAGATGCGAGGTAAGGATATCAAATCGGTTTGTATAGCCGTGCTTGTCAAGATATTTGCCCAGTCCGAGCATATGCGCCTCATCCATACCGAGATGCACCGTACGTGAGGTGAAGCACTCCTCAAGAGTGCTGAAAATATCCTCAATAAGTGCATAGGTTTTGTCCTCGCCGGCAAGGAGAATGTCACCGCAATCGCAAATATCGGAATAAGCGCTCCACCGCATAATAGCGTTAAGGTGAGCAAGCGTCTGAATACACGGAATAAGCTCAATTCCGCGCTCTGAGGCATATGCATCTATCTCCTTTAATTCTGCTTTGGAATATCTGCCTCGCAGATATCCGAAATACGGTTGGTTTTCCACCTCATAGGTATCCTCGGTATAAAGCATGAGCGTGTTATAACCAAGACGGGCAAGAATGTCAATATATTTCTTGACCGATGATACCTTCATAACGGCATTTCTTGAGCAGTCAAGCATTACTCCAAAATGTTTAAAACTCATTTTTTCATTCCTTTGTATAAAAATATTCTTCCACCGATGATAATGCCGGAGATGATCTGTATTTCTTCGGCATCAATATCTCCGATTGCTGTATTTTCTGCAACTTTGACTATTTTTGCCGCAGATCTCAATACTGCATGGCTTGCTGTTATGCAGAGCGTTGCAAATTATCGTTTCATCACAGCCTTTATCAATGAAAATGATATCATATAAAATACAAAAAAACAAGTGTATATTTAGTTGACAAACAAAAATATATATAGTAAAATCAATTACAGTCAGTCGCAGTCTCCTGACTTAAAGTAAAACAAAGGAATGATCAAATTGAAAAAGAAAACTGCTTTTTTGGTGCAGAGTGCTCTTATAGCTGCAATCTACACCGTACTCACACTTATCCCGGGAATTTCCGCTATCTCCTACGGTCCTATACAGTGCCGTATTGCAGAGGCACTTTGCGTGCTGCCTATGCTTACTCCTGCGGCAATCCCCGGTCTTTTTGTAGGATGCATACTCAGCAATGCGCTTGGTGTTGCTATGGGACTTAACCCAACCGGCTTTGTTGATATACTGTTTGGTGCATCGGCAACACTTATTGCAGCACTCGTATCATATTTTCTGCGTAATGTTGCAATAAAGGGCTTCCCTGCGTTATCCTTCCTGTCACCCGTGATATTCAATGCGGTGATAATCGGAGCAGAGCTTGCCGTTTTTATACCCGAAGCAGGCGCATATTGGCTGAACTTCACAACAGTCGGTATCGGCGAGCTTATTGTTATATGTGCACTCGGAATACCGCTGTTTTATATTTGTAAAAGAAAAAACATTTTTAATAAAGGACGATTTTAAATATGGGCAATGCCTGCGAAAGCTGTTGCTATTTTGAATACGACGAGGAATATGACGATTATATCTGCACAATAAGTATGGATGAGGATGAAATCGGCAGATATCTTTCGGGCGCTGACGATTTTTGTCGGTACTACCGTCCGTATGATGAATATGGCATCGTCCGCAAGCAAAATTAGAGCATAATGTATATAAGGGCATAAAGCAGCCAATCACTAGTCTTTTCCTCATTCATCAGAACAAGGATCAGCACCAGAAGTAAAGCCTGCTCGGAATTTTCACCTATCAGCTTTTTTATATCAAGAGCCTGCAAAAAGCTGAAAATACCGTTCTTTTGCTGAACGGGAGTTGTGGCTTTGTGCTCGTTTTTATGCTCATTTTCCTGATTTTTCAAAGGTGGAGCTTGAGTTGGCTGCGATTTTGAGCGTTTGTTCATATCACGCACACGCATAATTGCGTCCTGCTGCATTCGTTGAAGCTGCTCTTTTGTATAATCCATTTAAAATCACACTCCGAATAATTCACCGATACCGCTGTCTTTGAGCAGCGGTAAAATATTTGCAAGCTTTAAAAGCGTCATCGCTCGATCAAGCTTTTTTTGCCGCGGCTGAGACAGATGCGGGCGAAGTGCCAGAAGCAAACGCACATCATCGCTATCGTTGTTTTTAAAAGCGGAGGCGAGCTGCATCATACTGCTTATCTGTGATGGGGATAAAGAAGGCGTGCTGTCTGTGTTTTTCGATTCACTCTCGCTGTTTTGCGACAAAAACTGACCTGCGAGGGAACGGATGGTGTCCATTCCCTGCGGATCGTTCAGCAACGAGGTGATTTTTTCTGTTAAATCATCCATTATTTGTCGCCGGAAAGCTTTTTAAGCAGCGCCTGAGCCTCTTTTGAAGCAAGGATCTGATTGAGTTTTTCCTTGTCGTTCATCACATCCTCTATCTTTTTTCGGTCAGCGTCGCTTAAATTTTTCATAATGTTGTTAACTTTGGATTTATCTATCATACAACACACTCCTTTATGTTAATATTTATGAAAGGATATCGCTTATTATGAGAATACTTGTTGCATCAGATGCTCACGGCAGAGTGCTGCCTGTTGAAAAGGCAATTGAAAACTTAAAGCCTGATAAGCTGATATATCTTGGCGACGGCGCAGACCGTGTGGAGGAGCTTTCCTATATTTATGATGATATTGATTTTTATATTGTCGGCGGTAACTGTGATTTCGGCGATTATAAGCTTGCTGATGAGATTTGTATCTGCAAAAAGAAGATATTTTTTACTCACGGGCATATGTATGATGTCAGCTTCGGACTTGATAAGCTGATAGCCGCCGGTAAGGCACGGGGCGCAGATATCGTGCTGTACGGTCACACTCATGTGGCATACGAGCAGTATATTAACGGAATGTATATTTTAAATCCCGGATCGCCGACATCTCCAAGACAAGGTAAGTGCAGCGTCGGTTTTGTTGATATCACAGATAAGGGCATAGTGACCGGAATTGCACCGGTATAAAACTTTACAATTTACTGTTTGTGTTTTATCAATATGTATGATATAATTGTTTATAACAATTCTCTTATTGTGAGGAATTAAAATGAAAATGCAAAAAAAGAATATTGCGGCGATCGTGCTCGTGGTTTTCTGTGCCGCAGTAATACTGCTCACATCAATAAAAATTCTTACTATCCCAACTGATGCATCGTCGCTTGCATCGGGTAACTATTCGGGTGCGCTTATCAACGGCGGTACCGTGCTTGATGATGAGGGTCTGTTGTTTTATTCTACCGGTAACGGCGTATACCGCACCACTCCTTCGGGCGGCAAGGGCGAAAAGATATCCGAAACCGGAGGTAAATATCTTCAGGCATTCGGTGCGGAATATTGCTATCTTGACGGGGATGACCTTATAGCTTGTAATTTTCTCGGCGAGAATAAGCGTACAGTTCTTTCGAATGTACGCCAGCCTCATATAGTAGGCGGAATAGTATATTTTCTCGACAGCGAAAACCGCATCATGCGCTATTCCGTGCGCTATGATAAATATTATGAGGTGGTCAACACCGACAATCCCGACTGCCGTTTTGATGTATATTTCAACCGTGTTTACTATACTGCGAAGGACGGCACGCTGCATACCGTCCGTTCAAACGGCAAAGAAGATACCGTAATGGTTGACGGAGACAACATCACACGATTTATGATAACCGGTCAATATGTTTTCTATCTTGATGACGGTTATGTTTGTTCGGCTCAAAGACTTTCGGATTCCGACAAAATGCATATCATACCGATAGTTGAAGCAGATAATTTTACGGTAATGGATGAACGCATCGTTTACTGTGTTGACAATAAGGTGTATTACGGCGAGCTTAATTCGCTTGCAAATGAGGTCAAGGACTATGAACCGTATCTTCTCACTGAAAATTTCAGCGAGGTCATGTGCGGAGAGGATTGCTTCTTCTTCTTTGATAAAGACGGCGTGCTGTGCAGCGTTCCGCTTGAATACAACGGCGAAGGGCCGGTAAGATACTGATGAGTAAAAATTATTTGTTTTTTGATCTTGACGGTACGCTTACAAATTCTATGTCTGGTATATTTGCAGGTCTGCGTTATGCTTTCAAAAAATGCGGAGTAGAGGATCGCCCCGACGAAGAACTGAAAAAATATATCGGGCCGCCGCTTATGTTTTCATTTGTCAATTATACGGGAATGAGCGAAGAACTTGCGTGCAAGGCGCTTGCAGCATACCGTGAGTTTTACAGAGAGACCGGCGTTCATATGAACACGCTTTATACAGGTATTGCCGATATGATAAAAGCCTTGCATAAGGCAGGTAAAAAGCTGTATGTTGCCTCCTCGAAACCGGAGGAGCAGGTTCGTATCATAATTGAGGAAAACGGACTTTCGGAGTATTTTGAATTTATCGGCGGCGCAACGCTTGATAAATCAAGAGCGGATAAAATAAGTGTACTCAGATATGTTATTGAAAATGCCGGTGCCCCGCCGGTGGAAGAATGCGTTATGATCGGTGACAGGCTGTATGATGCTGAGGGAGCTGACTATTTCGGTATGGACTGTATCGGGGTTTTATGGGGCTTTGCAGAGGATGGCGAGTTTGATCGCTTTGCAAACACCAAAACCGTTAAAACGCCTGATGAGCTACTTTTAATTGTATAAGGATTGATAAAATTGAAAAAAATATACGGCGAGGGAGCAATTTCAATGATTGCCGCACGCAGGGGATTTGTTTTTGCAGTTGCAAAAGACGATGAGGAGAGTGGCAAAAGCATCATCACCTATTTTCAGCATGATTTTGATAAGGGAGCAACGCTGCCTGCTTCAAGAGGTGTGTATCTTACGGAAAAGTTCGGTCAGAATTTTGACTTTTTTATGAAAACGGTTGAGGACTTTTTCAATACTATTGCCGTGTCACTTGAGGATGGAAGGACTTTTGTAATGCACCCCGGCGGATCAGCATTTGTGTTTGATGCTAACGGCAGACCAAAATGGCAAGGCAGACTTAAATATAAGGGTTTCGGTCCTGCGGATGCTGTGGCGGACGGCAACAGTGTGTGGTGTTCGTATCCCGAAAACAATGCGGTGATAAAGTTCAACACGAATTCAATGCTTGCGGATTTCCGTATTGCTGGCGGCGGTAGCGATGAGCTCAGCGCTCCGCACGGTCTGTTTTTGCATAACGGCGAGCTTGTAGTAACATCTGCGCAAAATGGCAGAGTTATTGCGATAAATCTTGATAATTTCCGTGAGCGTGTTATCTATGAAAGCGGTGAGCCGATCTATCAGTATATGAAGATCGATTCAAATGAAATTATACTCACAAAATCGGGTATATATAAACTCTAGGAGGATTAATATGAACATTTGGCATGACATCAGCCCCGAACGTATTGCTCCCGAAAAATTTTCGGCAGTAGTTGAGATTTCCAAGGGCGGTAAAAACAAGTACGAGCTTGATAAAGAAACAGGACTTTTGCGTCTTGACAGAGTTTTGTACACCTCAACGCATTATCCCGCAAACTACGGATTTATTCCCCGTACATACGGCGATGATAATGATCCGCTCGATGTTTTGGTGCTTTGTCAGGAAGAGATATTGCCGCTTACTATCGTTGATTGTAAGCCTATCGGTGTGCTTTATATGAGCGATGGTAAATCTAATGACGAAAAAATAATTGCTGTTCCCGTGCGCGATCCGTCATACAACTGTTATGACGATATTTATCAGCTTCCGCGTCATATTTATGATGAGGTTTCAAATTTCTTCGAGGTTTATAAAGCGCTTGAGGGTGTAAAGACCGAGGTCAAGGATGTAAAAGGATATGATGAGGCGGTCGAGGTAATTAAAGCGGCACGCAAAAATTATATTGAAAAATTTTGTTAAAGCTTCTGATTTGTGAATAACAAAGCGTATATAGGGCAAGAATATAAATGCCCAAATGGGCGCATATTCACAAAGGAGTTGAGCGTAAATGGATAAAAATCACGGCAACAAGTCTATTGAGTGTGATGTAGTTTCCTGCCGGAATCACTGCACAACAGAAAACTACTGTGCGCTTGATAAGATCAAGGTAGGTACACACGAATGTAATCCTTCAATGGATCAGTGCACCGACTGTCTTTCTTTTGAAGCAAAATAAAATTTTATGAAAAGCGACCGAGTTTGCGAGACTTCTCATAAGGAAGTCTCGCAGTTTTATTCGCCTTAGGCGAGTTCTATTGCTTCGCAGTGATATTCGGCTTATGCCGAGTGGTATTCGCTTTGCGAGTTTTCGAGGTGAATAAAATAACACTGAAACCGAGAGGTTTCAATAACACTATTGCCACAAGGCAATAATATCACTCCAACAAAGTCGGAATATAACTTGAATGACTATTAGTATTTATGTATAATAATTTTAGAGGTGATGACTTTGGCTGATAGTGTTTTAAGGGATAAAGCAAAGGAATTTGCAAAAACTATTGTTTTTCTCTGTCGTGATATGAAAGCAAATCATAAGGAATCAGTTTTAATAAATCAACTACTTCGTTCCGCTACTTCAATCGGTGCAAATTTACACGAAGCACAATACGCACA
>JAXJVX010000318.1:0-2159 GCA_036308305.1 Acutalibacteraceae bacterium
GCTGATGAACCTTACAGGGTCTATCTTTTCCATAGTCGGGCCTGCTGTAATCAAAACTTTTTTGCCGAGCATATCTTTTTTGCAGGCACATTCTCTCAGAATATACTGCATAAGTACATTTTCCGAAGGCATTTTTCCCACGCCCTCGTCACCGCAGGCGAGATATCCTGTATCGGCTGAAATAACTTCATAACCGAATCGTGCAAGCTTATCCATATTGTCCTGTACGATCGGATTCTTATACATACGGGTGTTCATTGCAGGTGCAATTATTTTTTTGCAGTCGCAAGCCATGACCGTTGTTGTAAGCATATCATCGGCAATTCCGTTTGCAAGCTTTCCGATTACATTCGCAGACGCAGGTGCAATCAGCACAACATCTGCCTTTTTGGCAAGCGACACATGTTCTACGCTGTACTGAAAATTCCTGTCAAATGTGTCGATCAGGCATTTGTTACCCGTAAGCGTTTCAAATGTTATAGGATTTATAAAATTTGTGGCATTCTCAGTCATAAGAACCGTGACATCGGCATTCAGCTTTTTGAGCATACTTGCAAGGTTTGCAATCTTGTATGCCGCAATGCTTCCTGTTACTCCGAGCACAACATTTTTTCCTGAAAGCATATCAATGCCTCCTGTTACTTAGTATTTTTATCGTAGATTATTTTCAGACCTTTGAGCAAAAGGTCATCGTCAACAATTATATCTCTTTTGCAAAGAGGAACTACAACCTTAGCAAGTCCGCCTGTAGCCAAAATCGTGGTTTTGTAACCGAGTTCCTCCTCCATTCTTTCGATAAAGCCGTCTATCATACAAGCCGCACCGACTACCAAACCGCTTGTCATACAATCAATGGTATTCTTACCGATTACTTTTTCAGGTGTTTCAAGGCTTACTTTGCTGAGCTGAGCAGTCATTGATGCCAATGCCTCCATTGAAACACGCACACCCGGTGCTATGATTCCGCCTGAATAATCGCCGTTTTTATCAACGACCGACATAGTCGTTGCCGTTCCCATATCAATTATAATCAGCGGTGCACCGTATTCCCTGATGCCTGCAACTGCGTCAACTATCAAGTCACTGCCCACACTTTTCGGGTTATCCATTTTGATGTTAAGACCTGTCTTTATGCCGGGGCCGACAAGATACGGCTTTACTCCGATAATTTTGGTCACTGCACTTACAAGAGTGCCTGCTACCGGAGGGACAACAGAAGAAATGATTGCACCTTCTATCTCCTTCGTATCAATTGAATGAAGGTCAAGCACAGTTTTGAAAGCCATGGCGTATTCCAGGTCGGTTTTTGATTTATCTGTTGAAAGTCGCTCTATAAAATATATTTTTTCGTCATCAATACATCCGATCACAATGTTGGTATTTCCCATATCAATACCGAGAATCATCAGTTATTCCTCCCAAAATTATAAGTGTGCGAAGAAAAGTCTGCAATAATTAACCGTTCTTCACACACCATATTATACCAAATCTTCTATCCTGCCGTGTTTCTCATAGCGTGTTGCACGGGTTACATGATTTTCGTCATCTACAAACAATACCTTAGGCGGATTCTCGCTGAGTTCCTGAGGTGTCATTGATGCATATGCCATTATGATGATTTTATCACCTACGGACACCATTCGTGCCGCCGCACCGTTAAGACAGATCATTCCGCTGTCACGCTTTCCGCAGATGACATATGTTTCAAATCTCGAACCGTTGTTGATGTCTACTATCTGAACTTTTTCATATTCAAGAAGTCCTGCCTGCTCCATAAGTGCTTCGTCAATTGTGATACTTCCGATATAATCGAGTTCAGCCTGAACAACAGTTGCACGGTGTATCTTACATTTCAATGCCTGAATCTGCATTACGCATTCCTTCCTTTCCCAATATACTCTTAAATCTCTGCTATAAAGTTATCAATAAGGCGTGTCTTTCCGATATATACCGCCATTGCGACAAGTATCGTTCCTTTCAGCTCATCTGTTTTTTCAATCGTATCCATACTTACGGCATCAACATAGTCGATTTTAGCCAAAGGCTCTTTTGAGATATTCTCCTTCATTGCCGCTGTTAGCTTTTGAGCATCTCTTTCGCCGTCTTTGACCATTTGTTCGCCAAGACGTATAGTCTGACTGAGGATAAGAGCCGCACGA
>JAXJVX010000319.1:0-3370 GCA_036308305.1 Acutalibacteraceae bacterium
GAACAGCTCTCCTTTCTGTAATTCGGTCATAATTTCACATCCCTTCACAATAAGGAGAAAAAGAGTGTGATTTGTGGGGGGATAATTATAGAATTAATTCACGACGGCTTTGATGTCAGTCGGATTTCTGAAAAGTATAGAAAATGAAAAACAGGTATTGATATTGCTTATAACATATGGTAATATATTTAATATAGATAATGTTATATGAGGTGACGCGTATGCAGGCGCTGATAAAACAAATTCGAGAACACCTGAACATGAGCCAGACGGAGCTTGCAGATCTGTTAAATGTCTCTTTTGCGACAGTAAACCGCTGGGAAAACGGGCGTGCTGTTCCCAACAAGCTGGCACAAACCAAGCTCTATGAGATCTGCAAAGAAAACGCAGTTTCCGTTTATGATATCATTCTTGAAAAGATCGCAAACGCCGCTGACAGCATTTTACTTTCAAAAGGTCGTGTGTTGCTTTATCACGGTTCCAAATCCGGCATAGAAGGAAAAATCGAACCAAAAAGCCGCTCACAATGTGATTTTGGAAAAGGCTTTTATATGGGGACTGACCCGAGCCAGGCACTCACGCTGATTTGTGACTACGACAAATCAAAGTTTTACATTGTGTCTGTCGATACCGCCGACCTGAACCTGATAGAGGTGCCTGCGGATATCGAATGGGCTATGTTCGTGGCATACCACCGCGGACGCATGGAAATAATAAAAGGCACTTCCCTTTACGAGAAGTACCGCAAAATGTCTGAAAATAAAGATATCGTCATCGGAAGCATCGCCAACGACCGTATGTTTTATGTGATCGACAACTTCTTCATTGGCAACATTACAGATGCCGCTCTTGTCGGCTGCCTGTCAGCTTTAAAACTCGGTAAGCAGTATGTTGCCGAAACACAAAAGGGCTGCGATGCTGTTCGGGTTGAAGCTGAGATCGAGCTGTCATATTTGGAACGACTGTTTATTCAAGAGGTAGCGGAAGCGAACCGTGCAAAGGGTGTTTCTCTCGCAAACTCCATTTGTAGGAATTACCGCCGGGAAGGATTGTTCTTTGATGAAATCCTCGAAAAAGCACAGAACGGAGGTTAATCATGGACGAACTGCAAATAAAACTGTGTGATATACAGGGCAGATTGTTTGAACTGTCTGCCGAAAAAAAGATACCGAGCGCGGCATTTATCAAAGCCTTTATGATATCGGACGTAGCAAAGGCTCTTGATTCACGGTATAACCGAATGCAATGGATGGGGGAAGAATATCTGTTGGATGAAGTCATTTCAACTGCAGGTGATTCGCTCACCGGTGCAGGAGAGGTATATCAAAAGGACGTGCTGTACTGGATCGGGTATATCTACCGCTACTGGCACTATTACACCGGCGAAAGCAGCACAAAGATTCTGCGTCAGGCTCCGGTAAACACCATGAAACGCAACTATTTAATGTTCCATACAATGGATCCCGTTGTCGCAATTGAGGATTTGAAGGAGATTCATCAACAGAAATAATATCCGAATACTGAGGAAAAATAAAAAAGCCTCCCGTACCAATCCAAAATATACATAGACCCCGGAAACTCTCTTCCCGGATTTATTACAAAACAAAAGCAGATTGTATATTACGGCGTCAATAAGGGATTTTCAGAGAAAAAATATGCATTTGCATCATTTCACGAAGCATTTCACGGAATCTGCGGACATTTGAATATCAGTGAATTTATCAGGCAGGGTGCTCATACAGATACATTTGAGAACCATCGGATGCTTGCATGGACTGAGCGGGAAGCCAATATCGGTGCTGCCGATACGCTGATAGATACAGAAGCATTCCTTGAAATGAGCGGATATGAAAGTGAAGATGTTCGCGCATATATTGCGAGCCTTGCAGCGTTTGAAAAAGCGGTCGAGAATTACAAAGCTCACTACAATATCGTTGTAAATAACGGTTCGCCGGAAAGAAGAATTCAGCGGATGCAGGCTTATCAGAATAAACTTGCCCGTATGTACGAGGAACTACAGGATCAGGCAAATGACATTATGAATTCCGGCTACTGTCTGTCCCGTCCTGAGATGGCTGCGGAATTTGCTGTTCCTGAATATGTTATAGATTATAAATATGAAGCTATGGCTGTCAGAAAATATAATGTACCCAGAGTCGAACTTCCGACATTCGACAAGGTATTTGGCAGTTGGTAATAATGAGGATTACCGTCATGAAAAGAATACTTGAAAAAGTATATGTCAAAGTCAATTCTGATTTTGATTCAACCGGCTATATGTTGCCCCGGACTATCACGTGGGCAGATGGCCGAACATTTAAAATTGATAAAGTGAAGGACTTTCGCCCGGCATCAACACTTGCAAAAGGTCACAGCGGCGATTGTTATACTGTAGTCATACACGGTGAAGAGAGATTTCTCTTTTTTGAGAAAACAGATGATCTGTTTGCTTCATGTGTAGGCAGATGGTTTGTGGAAAGAACACTGGCTGTATAAAGAAGGCAAGGTGACTGAGATGAAAATGGTACCGCTGGAAAAACAAAGCAAAAAGGCACAGCGCAAATTCCATTCTCGATATCGCCGTGATTGGAATGGCGTAAAGCCGACCACAAGAGTGGTTAAGAGTAAAAAAATTTACGACAGAAAGAAATTGCAGAAGCCGGGCCCGACTGAATTTGATGAATATGAAAACTGAAAGGATGAAAATGATGACAGATTTTGAACGTGGATTTGAACAAGGAAAGCAATCGGTTCAACCTCACTGGATAAGCGTGGAGGACAGGTTACCCGAAAGCAATGGTGACTATTTTGCAGTCAGCGAATCTTTACACGATATGCCTATCGGTCCCAAGGGTTCGGTTTGTGCCGGATGGGCGACATTCATGGACGGTCAATGGGAAGAAGATATGTTTGACAGTTGGAAAGTAATGTATTGGGCTGAACCGATACAATATAACATTCCGGAGGAGTTTTACGGACGAGTGAGGATCGGCGGAATATAAACCGAAAGGAATTTGCTATTGAGGAGGAACAGAATGCAAGAATCATTTGTTAACCTCAATCAAACACAGTTAGAAGCTGTAACCTCAACGGAAGGATATATCCGGGTTATTGCGGGAGCGGGTTCCGGTAAGACACGCGCGCTGACCCACCGCTTTGCGTTCTTAGTTAATGAGGTCGGTATATTACCGGGCAATATTTTGTGCGTTACCTTTACCAACAAAGCTGCTGATGAAATGCGTCAGCGCATTCATCTGTTGACCGGCGATAACGATACCGGATACATCTGCACCTTTCACAGCTTTTGCGTGAGCGTATTGCAGGAGGACAGTTTTGCCGTGCAATATCCCAAGAGCTTTCTTGTGCTCGA
>JAXJVX010000320.1:0-5296 GCA_036308305.1 Acutalibacteraceae bacterium
ATTATACTCCTTTCATTGAAGGCCATATCTTCCATGACAGGGATTGAAAACAAGGCGATCATAAATCCTATGATACCAAGCACCATGCTTGCTGTCGCTTTACCCCTTGATGCAGTGGGATCGATAGGAGGTGGTGGCGGCACAGGACGGCTGTATTGCGGCTGGCAGTACTGTGGCGGCATAGGCGGTTGTTGCATATATTGAGGCATCGGCTGCGGTGGCTGATACTGCTGTACAGGCGGTGTAATAGGTGTTGCTTCCACCGTAGGTATTTCTTCGACCGGCGGTTGCATCAGCTGTATCGGTGTCCCGCAATTCGGGCAGAAGTTTATCGCATTCTCCGATGTTTTTTGACATTTAGGACAAATATACATTTTTATTCCTCCTTTTTAACATCATTATATCATCTACCGCTTTGCGTTTCAAGTAATAATTATACATTTATGCACAAAATATGCAGTTTTCCCGGATTTATGATGTTTACTCCGCAACCCTGATATATATTCTCTCTGCTGCGGTTGCCCTTCCGCTTTTTTCGTCAACGGTGAATATACAGCCGCATACGATACAGTCACCGTGTGCGGTGTCAAATCTTATCGGCATCATAGTCTTCATTTTACTTATCGTGATTTCCGGTTTAACACCGAGTACCGACTGTTCAGGACCGCACATACCGAGATCAGTAATATAGCCCGTGCCTCCTTTAAGTATTTGTTCATCGGCAGTCTGCACATGAGTATGGGTGCCGAAGATCACACTTGCTCTGCCGTCGGCATAAAAGCCGAGCGCACGCTTTTCCGAGGTAGCTTCGGCATGGATATCTACTATTATTATCTTCGCACCCTGATCTTTTGCAAGTTCCAGTTGCCTGTCAAGCGTTTCAAACGGATTATAAAGAGGCTCCATATACACAACGCCCATAATATTTATCACTGCAACAAGGCATCTGCCCATATCGTAAATGCACATACCGCGTCCAGGCACGCCATTAGGATAATTTGCAGGGCGGATAAGGTATTCAAGCTCTTCAAACTTGTCATACATCTCTTTTCTGCGGAAAGCGTGGTTTCCGGTGGTGATGATGTCAACACCGCAATTAACGAGTTTTTCAGCACTTTGCGGTAAAATTCCGTTACCATCGGCACTATTTTCGCCGTTTGCGATAACCAGATCGATATTCTTATCCTTTTTCAGTTTCGGCAGAACCTTACGTAATGCTTCACATCCTACTCCCGATACAACATCGCCGATACATAAAATATTCATAATACACTACTCCACTTTTATAACTAATTTTGACGGAATACACACTATACTTTGCCCAGATGTATCAATATATCCTGTCATAATACAGGTTTTATCGGGGCAGTCGGCTGATACAACACCGATCCTTCCGTTCTTTATCACAATAATATTGTTCATTTCAAGATTAAGATCAAGTTCAAGATCGTTTTGCAGTGATACTGTTTTAACAAGCTCGTTATCAACATATATTTTCGCTGTGTTACCGACACCCTTGAACAGTAAAACGGCACTTGAAATTGCTATTGTGACAACTGCGGCGAATATTATTATATCAAAGGCTTTAAATCTTTTCATAGGTAAAATCCTCGCTTACAAGAGTGAATTTACTTGCAAGACTGTCACAGACCAGTATTCTGTTGTCTTTTGTGATGAACACCGCCTCGATGCTTTCATCGGAATTCACAAACTTGATTGCATTGTCAAGACCCATAACAAATAGAGCGGTAGACATTGCATCGCAGTATGTTCCGCTTGAGCCTACGACCGTGACAGACACCAATTCATTTTCAGCAGGATAACCGTCTTTGCCGAAAATATGGTGATACCGGACTCCGTCGATCTCGGTATAACGCTGATAACTGCCCGAGGTCACAACAAAGCAGTCACTTACCTTTAAGGTTGCTGCATTGCCGTTGTCGATCGGGGACACTATGCCGACATTGTAGCCACTTCCGCTTTTGTTACCGATAACGGCGATATTACCGCCGAGCGAGAGAACAGCTTCAGCTATTCCTTCGGATTTTAGAATGTCAACAGCCTTGTCCGATGCATAGCCCTTTGCTATTCCGCCGAAATCAAGCTTTGCACCGTGAAGCTCTGCATTGCTGTTTTCAACGTTTATTTTTGTGTAATCGCAGTTTTTCAGAGAGTTCGATATATCGCCATCAGGCGGAACCTTTGTCATATTGAGAATATCCCAAAGTGATATGATATCATACATTGCAGGATTGAATGCGCCTTCAGTAAGATATGCGTATTCCAGCGATTTCTCCAGCAAAATCTCCATATCCTTATTCAGAGTGCCACCATCATTCCGATTAAGAGCATCAAGCTCGCTGTTTTCACTGTGGCTGAAAATATCTTCAAGCCGCATTATTTCATCTTGCACTTTTTCGAGTGTTTCTTCATTGCACTCGGCAGAAAGCGTCATATAAGTGTCCATTGCAATAAAGGAGAGAGAGGCAGTCTGCTTGGTACAGCCGCACATCAAAAAAATCGTGATAACAAGCATAAGCGCCGCTTTTTTCATAAACACCTCTCCTTTTAAATTTATATCTATTTAATTATTTATATTTTATTATAAAACGCAGCGTATTTCAATATTATCTGTAAAAAATAAAATGTAAACATTATAATAATTGATTGAAATATTGCAAATGATGTGTTATAATGCTTTTTGTATAGGTATGTCTATGAGTAGTATTATTGGTTTTGGAGGAGAGCGCCGTGCGGCGAATATTTGCAGTTTTGCTCACGCTTGCCGTGGCTGTAACGGTTTGCAGTTGTGAAAGTGCCGAAACAGAAGTACCGGTCGTAACTACGACCAAAGCGGTTGATGAGGCTCTTGGCACAGGCACTCTTTCATTGCAGTTTTCTGCGTCTGACAGTTTGAATCCGTATGAAGCGCAAACGCTTGCCAATCAGCAAATATCATCGCTTTTGTATGATGGATTAGTTTGCCTTGATGAAGATTTAAATCCTACCTACCGCATAGCACAGAGGATATCTCTTTCCGGCAAAAAATGTACTGTAACGCTCAAAAGCGTCATGTTTTCCGACGGAACTGCAATTACTGCTGATGATGTGGTATATTCAATTAAAAGAGCAAAAGAGGCAAAGTATAGCGGATATGCTGATCAGCTAAAAAATATAGTTTCCTATTCAGCCTCCGGAGATGGCACTTTTGTGTTTACAACCGAATACGAGGATATTAATATTGCTTCGATACTTGATTTTCCTATCATAAAAAGCGGTAGCGAGGATATGGCTAATGATGACGGTAAGGAGATACCGCCTATCGGGGCAGGCAGATATGTTTATAATGAGGACAGCGGTGTTTATACGCTGACCGGTAACAGCAAATATTATCGTACAGTACCGAAAAATACAGTATATCTTGTTAATACGCCGGATGAAGAGTCGCTTGATTTCAATATCCGTTCGGGCAATGTCAACATATGTTACAGCGGTATTAATATTGAGGATCTGCCTTCGATGAACGGCAATATCTATCGTGCAAAGCAGACCAATTTTGTGTTTATTGGTATGAATACGCAAGAGGGGATTTTGAGAAGATCCGATCTTCGTAAAGCGGTTTCTGCATGCCTTGATCGGGATGCGATCATCAAAGAAGCATTTTATACCTATGCCAAAGGTGCTGATAATCTTTTTCCTTCCGGATATTCCACCACAAAAGAGCTTGATGGCGTTATAAGCACAATTCAGAATGCAGAAGCGTGTAAGTCGTATTTGAAATCAGCAGGATATGAAAACGGTATTACACTGACGCTTCTTTATAATAAGGATAATTTATATCATGCTGATACGGCAGAGCTTATCATATCTCAGGCTGCTGCTTGCGGTATAACCGTAAAAGCAGACGGCAGAAACTATAAAAATTACAAGGCTTGTGTTGAGTCCGGTAATTACACAATGTATCTCGGCGAAGTAAAGCTTTCAAAAAGTCTTGATTTTACAAGCCTTATAAATAAGGATAATACTTATAATATTATCGAAACTGAAAAGATCAATACCACAATCACTAGTACCCAAAAGAAAACTGCATCACTGCCAAGCGGTGCCACCGTTGTCAACACGACCGGTGCTGCCACCACCGAGGCGGATAATATCAAGGTGCGTAAAATTTGTGACGTGTATGAAAGTTATATGAAAGGCAAGATAAAAGCTTCTGAATTGGTCAATGCTTTTATCGAATCAATGCCGTTTGTCCCGGTTTGTTGGCGTATGGGTGTTGTAAGCAGCAGCTCGTCGGTAAGCCCCGTAGCTGTTGCAACTGCGTCAGACGCTTATTATAATATTGAACTGCTTACAGTTGAATAAATAAAGAAAGGAATATGAGTCCATGATTAAATACGAAACAAGATTCGGAACAGTTACCATTTCAAACGAGTATTTTGCAAAACTTATCGGCAACGCTGTATCATCGTGTTACGGTGTTTCATCAATGGTTGCAAAGGGCAGTCAGAAGCTTCGTTCGATCGTTTCACGACGTGAGTATATCGATACAGGCATTTTTGTAAAGGGCGATATCAATAAAATTTCCGTTGATCTTCACATCACCGTTACATACGGTGTTAATATCAACGCTATTTCACAGAGCATTATTCACAAGGTTAAGTACACCGTTGAGGATGCGACCGGAATTACTGTTGACCGTGTTACCGTTCATGTTGACGGTATGCACAACGACTAATGGTGAAGGAGAGTAAATAAAGTGATAACAGGTAATTTATTGCGTGATGCGGTTATATCCGGCGCAAATAATATCCAGAACTGCCGTGTGCAGGTCGATGAGCTTAACGTATTCCCCGTGCCGGACGGTGATACCGGTACAAATATGTCTTTGACCATTTCAAACGCTGCAAAGGAACTTGGCCGTGTTGAGAATGAGACGGTATATGCCGTATCAAAGGTCACAGCAGGAGCATTGCTTCGTGGTGCAAGAGGTAACTCCGGCGTTATTCTTTCGCTTATTTTCAGAGGTATCTCAAAAGGCTTGAAGGATGTTGAGCCGGTTGACGGTGCAGCGCTTGCTGTAGCACTTCAGAGCGGCGTTAAATCTGCATACAGCGCTGTCATGAAGCCAACAGAGGGTACTATCCTTACAGTTATTAAGGATGCCGCCAACGCTGCAAGTGCAGCAGTGGGCAAGGGTGAGAATGATTTTGTTAAGATATTTGAGATTGCACTTTGTGAAGCTCGCGAATCATTGGCTCGCACTCCTGAAATATTGCCCGTACTTAAAAAGGCA
>JAXJVX010000321.1:0-6796 GCA_036308305.1 Acutalibacteraceae bacterium
TACCTACAAGCATTTTATATTGCTCGTCATTTGGGGCTAATGACAGCAATTTTGCGAGTGATTTTTCCAGCGGTATATTCCGCCGTTTTGCCATAAGCATTACCTCCAATAGATTTGCAAAATAAAAAACACTTCAAAATATTTTGAAGTGTTTTTCCGTGCACGATTTATTTTGCATCATAACTATATCACTTAATAAGCAGGACATTCAAGGACATTTAAATTTCTCTTGCATTATATAAGCAACCTGATTATAATTAATGTATATATAAATTGAGGTGTTAGCTTGAAAATTGTAGTTCAGCGGGTGAGATCCGCATCGGTAACAGTCGATAATAATGTGATAGGCAGTATAAACAGCGGCTTTTTGCTTTTGGTAGGTATAGGACACGAGGATACAAAAGAGGATGCTGTGCGCCTTGCAAAAAAGATATCCTCACTTCGCATCTTCAGCGATGAGAATGATAAGACTAATCTGTCTATTCTTGATGTCCGAGGTGCGCTTTTGGTAGTCTCTCAGTTCACGCTTATGGCTGACTGCTCACACGGTAATCGTCCGTCCTTCACAGCGGCAGCAAAGCCTGACACAGCAAAAGCTTTATATGAATTCTTTGTTGAAGAATGCCGTAAGTATATAAGCAATGTCCAGACCGGTGAATTCGGTGCTGATATGCTTGTATCTATTGAAAACGACGGACCGTTTACTGTTATACTTGAATAGGAGTGCTTTATTTGAATACGCAAAAACGCATTGCGGCAATACACGATATATCAGGCATAGGCAAATGCTCGCTTACGGTTGCATTGCCGATAATATCTGCAGCCGGCATGGAGGCAGCAGTCATTCCCACCGCTGTTTTGTCAACACATACAGGAGGTCTTACGGGATATACCTACCGTGATCTTTCCGAGGATATTATTCCCTATGCAGAGCATTGGAAATCATTAGACTTGAAATTCGACGCTATATATACCGGCTTTTTAGGCAGTACTGAGCAGGTAGATAAGGTGATAGAAATTATTGATATGCTCAAAAGTGATGATACGCTCGTTATCGTTGACCCTGTTATGGGCGACCATGGCAAGCTTTACAGCACATTTGAAAGCTATTTCCCGAATGAGATGAAAAGACTTTGCAAAAAAGCAGATATTCTGACTCCGAACATAACGGAAGGCTGCTTACTTTGCGGTATTGATTATAACACACTATCCCGTACAAAAGAAACAGCCGACATGCTGTATGGCCGTCTTAATAAAATATGCGAAAAAGACATAGTTATTACCGGTGTTGAAAATGGTAATTCAGTCGGCGCAGTTTATTATGAAAGCACCGGCGTTTCACACGAAGCCTATCGACCGCAGGTAGAGGGCATCTATCATGGAACCGGCGATGTGTTCACAAGTGTTCTTACCGCTGCTGTTGTAAGCGGACAAGCGAAAAAGAATGCTATCGACATAGCGGTCGAGTTTACAGAAAGAGCCATTGAACGCACAAGAAAAGCCGGAACTGACACACGCTTCGGAGTTCAGTTTGAGCGTGAGCTGCCGCACTTAATAAACCGTTTAGGTCTGTAAAATGAGAAATAAGCTTGAGATCACCGTCTGCAAGGATTATGACGGCAGAGATGTTTACTGTGTGCTGAAGCATAAACTATCAGTAGGCGAGACGCAAATACGACGCGCAAAAAAGCACATCGGCAGCATCCTGCTTAACGGCGAACCCGTATTCACTAACCACACCGTAAAAGCCGGTGATGTCGTGACATTCAGAATAAACAATAACAGTAATTCTGATAATATAATTCCGTGTGAGGGCGAACTCGATATTGTATATGAAGATGATGATGTGCTGATATTAAACAAACCTGCCGGGCTTGCTACTCATCCATCGGCTCATCATTATCAAAAATCCCTTGCAGGTATGATAATGAATTATTATCAAAAACAGAATAAGAGTTTTGTATTTCGCTGTATTAACCGTCTTGATGTCGGCACATCCGGTCTTACTGTAATCGCTAAGCACGCATATGCGCAACGGATCTTATCAAATCAGCTTCATACCGATAGCTTTATCCGCGAATATACAGCCGTTGTTCACGGTATAACAGACAAAGAAGGCTTTGTATCAGCACCTATTAGGCGCGCTGAAGGAAGCATAATCAAGCGTTGCATAGCACCGGACGGAGCAGATGCCTATACGCAATTTCGCAGAACCGCTACAGTTAACGATATGTCGATTCTCAGTCTACGTTTAAAAACCGGCAGAACACATCAGATAAGAGTACATATGTCACATATAGGTCACCCACTGGTAGGCGATGATCTGTACGGCATCTGTACCAATCTTGTAAAACGTCACGCATTGCACTCATCATATATTTCATTTGTTCAGCCTGTTACGGGTGAGAGGATAGAATTTTCTTCCGATCTTCCCGATGATATAACAAGGCTAATTAAAGCATATGAAGGGTTTAGTTTATGAAAAGGATTATTGTTCTAATGTTGACTTGTGCAGTTATACTCGGTATGCTATCATTGCCGGCGATAGCCGAGGATGAAACAGTCTATCTGCACAAATTCAGCGACAGTCTCAACTGCCGTTGGGGTGGCGCTCCCGACAAGGTAGAGTACTCAAAAGACGGTGCTGTTACATTCAAAAGCACCACTTATTCAAACCAAAAACAATGTAACTATAATGTTGATACTTCGATGGCAACACAAGCCATCGAAGCTGCAAAGCAAGGCTCCGGTATGGTTGCATTTACCGTGACTATGGGTGAATGCAAGCGTGTAGGCGAGGTCGACTGTAATGCAAATGTTATACTGCGTCTTCAGTTTGAAGACGGCACACAGCTTTCTTCAAATACATGGCAAGGAAGTAACAGCACGATGGAATACACCATTGATGTACGCTCTGTTACATCTACATTGAAATATGTATATGTCTGCGTGCAGAACTATGCAGTAGACGGAATTATTCAGAATACTACATTCTCACCTGTTTATGTGTATGTACCTGTAGATACATCTGACTATTTCCTTACTTTTTCTGAAAGTAACCGTTACGGATACGGTAATGCACCGGATCTTGTTACATTTAGTGACGATGGCTCATGCACCTTCAAAAATGCTACTGTAAGCAATCAGAAGCAATGCTATTTCGGCGTTGACAAGACCATTGCACAAACTGCGCTTGATAAGATACATAATGACAATACCAACAAGGTTTACTGCACGGTTCGAATTGACTCTTGCGTTGATTCATCAGGTAAAGATGCATCAGTCGTTGTTAAGCTCTGGCTGGATACCACCGGTGCGGAAAGCAGTGATCCTGCAATAACACAATGGCAAGCCCCCGGCACGACTGTTACATATGAGCTTGATTTAACAAACATCACTTCAGATGTTATACAAGGCTTTTATATTGGCGCTATGAACTATTCAATCTCAGGCGGTGTTGCCCCAAATCTTACCTTCTCGCCGATTATGACAATCGTCCCGACACTTTCTGAGCCGGGTGCTGATACAGGCGGATATCTTATCGAGGAAACAGACAGCGGTGAATGCATCATAACCGATTATATCGGCACAGATGCAGAGCTTGTTATCCCCGAATGCTTTGGTGAGCTAACTGTTACTGCTATTGGCGAGTCCGCCTTTGCATACAATAACAATATCACTTCTTTGACAGTTCCTGATACTGTAAAAACAATCGGCAAAGAAGCTTTCCGCAAATGTGAGAAGCTTAAAACTGTATATCTCGGCAAATCCGTTACCGATATAGGCAAAGCGGCATTTGCAGACTGTACCGCACTTAGTGATGTTGAAGTAACAAGTGAACTTAAAGAGCTTCCAAATCAGATTTTCTCAAACTGTACTTCGCTTAAAAGTATCACCCTTCCCCGCTCAATCGAAAATATCGGCGTTTTCGCATTCGACAATGTCAATGAACTTACTGTTAAAGGATGGCGGATGACCGATGTTCGTGATTACGCAGTGCTGAACAATTTCGGATTTGAGCCTATAAATTCAGGCGATGCAAATGGCGATGGTGCAGTTAACGGCAAGGATGTGCTTGCGCTTCGCAAGTACATTGTAGGTCTTACAAATGAAATCAATGAGGATGACTGTGATATCAACAGCGACTATAAGCTCAACGGCAAGGATGTGCTTCAGATGCGTAAGCTTATTATCGGTCTTGCAATTGAAAATGATATCACTCCGTTTGACAATTCACTCTCTGATATTGATAAAATAAAGCAGACCTACTCGCTCGTATGGGCTGATGAGTTCAACGGTGATGAACTCGACGAAAGTGTCTGGAACTACGAAGGAAGCGGCACACACAGAAACGCTGAATTGCAGGTATATTGCGACAACGCTGATGAGGGCAACGTTTATATGGAGGACGGCTGCTGCGTTATTGAGGCAAGAAAGGAAAGCCGCCACGGATATGATTACACCAGCGGCTCTATCACTACCTTCGGCACAAAGCAGTTTAAGTACGGCGTTATGGAGATCAATGCAATACTGCCTAAAGGTCAGGGTGTATGGCCTGCCTTCTGGATGCTCGGCGTAAATCCGGCAACGGGTGTATCAAACTGGCCGGCAACCGGTGAGCTTGATATTATGGAGCTTGTCGGAGGCGGTATAAACGATAGTACCACACATGGCACAGCACACGCTACCGATGCACAAAACAAACACATCTCAAAGGGTGGCAGTTACATTCTTCCAAAAGGAACCTTCAACGATGACTTCCACCTTATTGGCGTTCTCTGGACCGAAACAGATATATATTGGTACATTGACGACACGGTATACTTCTCTGTTGATACCACCGATCCTGATTATATGTGCTACAATAAATACGAATTCTATTTTATACTCAATCTTGCTATCGGCGGCTCATGGCCGGGCAATCCTGCAGACTCCACCGAATTCCCGTCAAAATACTATATAGACTATATAAGAGTATATCAATAAAAGTAAAACACCTCCGAATTTTCGGAGGTGTTTTCTTGTCAGCCTGACTTAGCAGCCACAGCTATTGCTGTTGTTGTTACCGCAGCAAGCGAAGAGTATGATCAAGATGATGATCCACTCGCAGCAACCGTTAGAACCGAAGTTAAAGCAGCTCATTCTTCCTTCCTCCTTCCTGCCTTCACTAATATCATATTACAGCCGACAAAATGTGTGATTAAATAAGAATTAAAATAAAAAATCAATTTCGTAAAAAAGTCAGTATTTCAAAGAAAACAAGAGGAATTTCAAGAAATAATGATTTATTCTTGAATTTTGAAAAAATACGGAATTTGACCTTTGCTGACCTTCGATGTATTATAAGGTCAAGAAAGGTCAAATGAATAGAAAGGATCGTATAAATTCATGAGAATAAGTGATCTAATCAGCCAAACTATTATTGAGATGCTTGAACAATCGGAGGGTATGACCGAAATACGCCGCAATGAGCTTGCGAGTATGCTCGGATGTGTTCCGAGTCAGATCAACTACGTTCTTTCGTCAAGATTTACGCCTGAACAGGGATATATTGTAGAGAGCAAGCGTGGGGGTGGCGGTTACATCAAAATAACCAAGGTTCGCCTTGACCATTCGCTCGCTATAATGCATATAATCAACTCTATCGGTAACGAGCTCAATCCCAACACAGCAAGAATACTTCTGCAAAATTTATTGGCAGAGGGCATAATATCGGAGCAGGCAGCCCTACTTATATCCGCCGCCGTATCCGATCGATGCTACACGGAGATACCGCAAAACCAGCGCAACAGACTTCGTGCATCAATACTCAAACAAATGCTTGCTGCACTTAACTGATCTTTAAGGAGGAATTAATTATGTTATGTAAAAACTGCGGTAAAAGAATGGCAACCACCCATATTAAACAAATAATCAACGGTGAGGTACAAGAATACCATCTTTGCGGTGAATGTGCCTCAAAGCTTGGAGTCGGCAATTTTAATCCATTTGAGATGAGTGATCTTTTCGGCTCGATTTTTGGAAATCAAGCACAACCGCTCACCGAAGCTAAAAGATGTAAAATGTGCGGCAGTTCATTTTCAGAAATTGCAAAAAAAGGCAGACTGGGTTGCCCTGAATGCTACAATGAATTCAGAGAGCAGCTTCTACCCTCACTTCGTAAGATGCACGGTAAAACCAATCATATTGGCAAGATACCGGGCAATGCTGATACTGCATCGAAAGCAGAATACAAGCTTAAGGAGCTCAAAAATGCACTTAAAGCCGCAATAGCCGAAGAAGAATTTGAAAAAGCGGCTACGCTGCGTGATGAAATAAAGACTCTTGAAAAGGAGATGAGCGAGAATGAATAAATGGTATCTTCAATCAGGACCGGATTGCGACATAATTGCAAATGTCCGTGTACGGCTTGCACGAAATTTAAAGAACTACCCCTTCCCCAACAAAATGTCCCCCGAGCAAAAATTCGACTTAATTCAGCGTGTCAGCGATGCTATACTTAAAAGTGATTCAAAATACAAGGATGAATTCACTTTTTACGATATGGATAAACTGCCGAAACTTGAAGCATATTCAATGGCAGAAAAGCATCTTATCAGTCCGGGATTTGCTGAAAACGGCTCCGGAAGAGCTTTGCTGTTAAGTAAAGACGAATCTATCAGCATAATGATTAATGAAGAGGATCACATAAGAATTCAGGTACTTACTCCCGGTCTTTCCTTTGAAAAAGCGTATAGTCTTGCGAGCGAGATAGATTCCCTGTTTGAAGCTTCACTTGAATTTGCTTTTGATAAAA
>JAXJVX010000322.1:0-3167 GCA_036308305.1 Acutalibacteraceae bacterium
AATGAAAAGACCGTTTCAAATGTTGTTAACGGATTGATGAAACTCGGCGCACATGTTATCTATGAAAAAATGTATGATGTGCATGTATCGGGTCACGCTTGTCAGGAAGAACTTAAAATGATGCTGGCACTTACACAGCCAAAATTTTTCATTCCGGTACACGGAGAGCAAAAACAATTGCAACGCCATGCTGAGATGGCTAGCGCTGTCGGCGTCGATAAAAAGAATATTCTTATATCTTCAATAGGTAAAATAATTGAGTTGACTAAAAATTCAATCCGTATTAACGGAACAGTTCAGTCAGGAAGAGTTCTTGTAGACGGATACGGTGTAGGCGATGTAGGAAGTATTGTATTGCGTGATCGTAAGCACCTGTCTGAGGATGGAATAATTGTGGTAGTAATGACAGTAGATTCCGTAACCAGGGAGGTCGTGTCAGGACCAGATGTTGTATCACGAGGATTTGTCTATGTACGCGAAAGCGAAGATCTCATGAATGAGATAAAAGATGTAATATGGGATGCTATCGATCTTGTCTACCGAACAGGAAATTACGATTGGACATCATTAAAATCTAAGGTACGTGATGAATTATCTCATTTCTTATACGAGAAAACCAAGCGTAGCCCAATGATATTACCGATCATTATGGAGATTTAGTGGTCGGAATTACATAATAAAGGAGTTATATAAAATGAAAGCAAGATTACCCAAAGAATATCAGTCCAGATCACAAGCTGAGATGCTTAAGCAGGCACAGCAGATGCAGGCTGATATGGAAAAGATGCAAGCAGAGCTTGACGAGCGTGAATACACTGCTACAGCAGGCGGCAATATGGTTGAAGTTACTGTTACAGGCAAGCACAATATCACATCATTAAAGATCAATCCTGAGCTCATTGCCGATGCAGCAGATGATCATGAAATGCTCGAAGACCTTATCATTACTGCTGTAAATTCAGCGGTTAAAACAGCAAGCGAAGCATCCGACAGCGCAATGTCTCAGATCACAAGCGGACTTAATATTCCCGGATTGTTCTAAGGTAATATTATGGCATATTATGTACCATCATTAGAAAATCTTATAGACAAATTTGAAAGTCTTCCATCAATCGGCAGAAAATCTGCACAGCGTCTTGCCTTTTATATTCTCAATATGCCTGATGAGAGCGCAAAGAATTTTATTGATGCTATCACTGAAGCACGCAGTAAGATCAAATATTGTTCGGTTTGTCAAAATCTTGCCGACACAGAGATTTGCTCTGTTTGCTCACAACATATGAGAAATCAGAAACAGATCTGTGTTGTCGAAACTCCGCAGGATGTTATGGCTTTTGAACGTACAAAGGAATATTCCGGGTCATATCATGTATTACACGGCCTTATATCCCCTATTGACGGTGTCACACCCGATCAATTAAAGATCAAGGAATTGATTAAAAGAGTTGCGGAAAATGAGATAGAAGAAGTAATTATGGCAACTAATCCAACAGTCGAGGGCGAAGCAACTGCTATGTATATTTCAAGACTTCTGAAGCCTTTTGAAGTCAAAGTAACACGACTTGCATACGGAATACCCGTTGGAGGAAGTCTTGAATATGCAGATGAAGTAACGCTGCTTCGTGCTTTTGAAGGCAGAAGCGAATTGAACTAACGAAAGGAGATTTCGGC
Source organism: Acutalibacteraceae bacterium (assembly GCA_036308305.1). Taxonomy (GTDB): domain Bacteria; phylum Bacillota; class Clostridia; order Oscillospirales; family Acutalibacteraceae; genus RUG11462. The sequence goes on from JAXJVX010000322.1 coordinate 1,672, forward strand.
TCATGTCATCGGGCTCAATTAAAGTGATTGCAAGTAACAAAAAAGCTTATCACGATTATTTTGTGATAGATAAATATGAAGCCGGAATCGAACTTTTCGGCACAGAGGTAAAGTCGATAAGACAAGGCGGTGTCAATCTTAAAGACTCTTGGTGCAGTATCAAAGATGGTCAGCTTACTGTAAACGGTATGCATATTGCTCCGTATGAAAAAGGTAATGTATTTAACAGGGATTCGTATCGCACACGTCGACTTCTTATGCATAAAATCGAGATCAACAGACTTTTCGGCAAAGTACAGCAGGATGGTATGTCACTCGTTCCTTTACAACTGTATTTTAAAGGGTCTCTTGTTAAGATTGAAATAGGATTATGCAAAGGTAAGAAGCTATATGATAAGCGTGAAGCTGCTGCAATCAAGGATGCTAAACGCAACATAGATCGTGAGATGAAAGAAAGAAACCGCTAATTTCCATTTGTATTTGCACTAAATTTGTGTTATACTTTTTTAAGAATTCACGGGGGCGTAAAGGTTTCGTCGGGGATTTTGAACAACAATAAGCGAGCAGTGGTGCGGAACCACTTTAAAATCCGTAATTTTATAAATTAAGTAACAACAATAAAGTTGCTTTGGCAGCCTAAGTGCTGCCCGTGTCTGTAAGAATTACTGCGCTCTTATAAGACGCGTCGACTAGCAGTGAACGTGAATGTGCTGAAGCTTTTAGGCGCATCATGAGTTAAAAGCTACCGTATATAAAGGCTTGCCGTTAGGGCTTTATATACGGGAATCTTAATTGACGGATGCGCTCGGAGAAAGTTGTTGGAATAGATTTTCGGACAGGGGTTCGACTCCCCTCGCCTCCACCATTTTCAAAAATCCCGTAGTCCTTATGGTTACGGGATTTTTGCTTTAAAGCCTTTTGTAGAAAGGGATCTCGGCACTTTTGCTATTTTGATTTAATCAAAATAATTTTATTCAAATTCAAGTAATTTTGATAGAAAAAAAGCAAAAGTTCACACGAAAGTTCACACGAGATTCAAGTAATATTCCGTTTATTTAAGCCGTCTGCAAGTGATTTATAAATTTAAAATCTCATAAAAAATCAGCCGGAGAGCGTGATGCTCCCCGGCTTTTTCCTTTACCTCAAATCCTCAAAGTTGATCCAGTTGTCTTTGCCGACACGGATCTTATTGCCCTTGATATCCCAAACTGAAACCTTTGGACGCAGCATTGTATACACCTCGTTCTTTTTCTTACCGAAGTATTTATAAAAATCTCTGCCGGCAATACTGTTGTTACCATAGCGCTCGTCACCACGGTAAACCGTTGTCCTGCCGCCGTTATCGAGATGCACCGCACGCTCTGAAATGTACGCATCACCGTTTATACCAAGCTTTATATCCTTTGAACTTTTCAGCGCTTCGCAAAGTTGCTCAAAGGTAAGTGCATTGCCTTCAAAAATCGGTTTTAAAAATTCCATAACTTCCTTTCTGTCTG
>JAXJVX010000323.1:0-5126 GCA_036308305.1 Acutalibacteraceae bacterium
GTACTGCATAAAGATGCTGGAGCATCGTCTGAATAGCGGCGGCGCTCTTAGCTGTATGCTTGATAAGAGGGCGTACTCCGATCTGTTGAATGCCGAAAATGTGACCTGGTTTGGTCAGCTTATGGGCAAGGCTCAGCTTATTGCGTGGCTGATACAGTTTGATGAATTCCTCAACGAATACAAGGTAAATATAGTATAATAATATAAACAAAAAGCTATTGCACCGTCTGATGCAATAGCTTTAAAAATTATAATTCTTTGATTAATTTTACAATATACTTACGAAGCTGGAGTACATCCTTACCGTTTACACTGCCATCACGGTTACAATCGGCAGCAGCAAGAGTGATGTCATCCTCGCCGACCAGCTTGACGATATACTTGCGAAGCTGAAGTACATCCTTGCCGTTAATGTTACCGTCGGAATTTACATCACCGATCGTATAGTTGGGATTTGTTACGGTGGTTGTGGTCGTAGTTGTTGTAGTTGTAGATGTGGTAACAACTGACGGTACTATCGGATTTGAAGGCTCTGTATCCTTTGGGTTTTCGGGTAAGGTAAGGTCGTTATCAGTATAGAGCTTTGTAATATAATCTGCAAGTATCTTACCTGCTGCTTTATGCTGTGCAACATTCGGATGCGAGTCGCCACCTGACTGACCTGTAGATATCTTAACTACATTAAGATAATCATACTCGCCGTCCAGTTCACCGAGCCATGTTGGAATCTTCTGATAATCACTGTCGCCCATCCAGTTCATACCGTAAACCCAAATTATCTGACAATCGTCATTGCGCGAGCGAATATTGCTAATGAAGCTTCTGCAGCCATTCTTGAATTCAGTTTCGTCACACACTATCTTTTTATTGTTAAAATAGCTGTGATCGTTTGTGCCGAGGTTGATAACAACAATATCTGCATCGTAGGAGAAATCCCATGTACCGCCGTTTATACCGGTTTTATCCCAATATGTTGATATAAGCTTTGTTCTGTTATCATTACCGGCAATAACACCATGACCTGATGCCGCAATTGCGCTGAAATCAGCATCAAGCTCCTGAGCACAGTAAGAAGCATAGGTTTGATATCCGTCCTGGAACTGCCAGCTCCATTTACCTGAACCGCTGGAAATATTGCCATAGCCTGCGGTGATGGAGTCACCGTAAAATTCAAGCTTTAAGCCCTTTTCAGCAGGCGGTGCGCCATATTTTGCACCGTTGATAGTAACTGATTTAAAGGTGAAGTAGCCGAAATTATGCTCTGAAGCACGCACGATGCGTATCTTATGCACACCCGCTGACATATTTGTATCAGCAGTGAATTTACCGGGACCGTCGATAGTGATACGAAGAGCGTTATTAAAATCTTCATCGACTATGACATCTATATATCCGCTTGCGCTTGATGTAAGACGGAAGGTGATATCGCCTTCGCAAGTAGCTTTAAACTCAAAGCCGGAGGCGGTCATAGACATACTCAAAGTTGTACCATCCATTACCGATCTGCCGAGCAGACGCATTGAATCGCTAAGTTGTTCCATATCATATGTAGTTTCAACATAGCCTTTTGTAACGGGCGCCGTTGTCGGCGGAGCCACTTTTGTGAGCACCATAGAGGGAACAAGCGTACCGTCAGAAATCATATCAAGCATCTGCTGACCTCTTGTCGACGCACTGTTATCTTCATCATAGATGGTAACGCTTAATGCAAAAACCCTTTCAGGCACAATCAAAGTATCATCTGTTTTGTAAATTGCAGTTGCAGCACTCGTGTTTGCAAGATTTACATAATTATCAGCAGAATCATAACCTCTTAAAACGAAGCTTACTCCGTCATCATCACAACCGGTATCAAACGAAAATTCATCACCGGGATTGACTGAAAGCTTATCCTCTGCTGCAATACGGCTATTGTACTCAATAAATTTTCCTGTTGAATAATCATACTGACCAAGTACCCATTTTGCATTTTTAAGTACATCATCGCCCTCCTCTGCCGCAGTTGCAGAAAGCATAGCAAAGGAAAATAGCAAGCATGCACAAAGTAATATGCTTATTAATTTACGCATTTCATAAACACTCCCTTGTTTTAATTTAATAAGTATTATACCAAGTAAATTCTCTATTTTCAACGCAAAGTAAAAGATACAATATAAATTCGTTCAAAATCAATATACTGAAAAGCGCAATTTTGTGTATTTCGCTAAAAATAAATTTTTTAGCAGTACACTATTGCAAAATACCAAAAACAGTTGTAAAATGCACTCGATGTTTAGAATAAGAGGGCTATAGTTATGGCAAGCAATCTTACAAGCGGAAACATAAACAAACAAATCCTCAGTATGTTCGTGCCGATGCTGATATCTGTCGCAGTTCAACAGCTATACGGCATCACCGATATGGTGATAGTCGGTAAGTTCGTATCGGCAGACGCATTCGCAGCGGTCAACTGCACCTCCAGCTTTAATTCGATGGTGCTTTCCTTCATACTGGGTTTTGTAAACGGCTGCGGCATTCTTGTGTCAAATGCATTCGGCGCTAACAAGCCGCGCACTATGAAGCGTGTTATTGCAAACGGCATTTATCTTGTTGGATTTATGGCGATCGTTGTAACAGGTATGTTTTTAATATTCCTCAATCCGGTTCTTCACTTGTTAAATACGCCGAGCGATGTATATTCTATGGCATATAGCTACATATTTATAATAATACTTAGCTATCCGTTCAGCATTGCATCAAACTATTTAGGCTCGCTTTTCAATGCGATAGGCGATACCAAAACCATCGTGCTGCGCGGTGCGATATCTACCGCAATTAATATTACACTTGACCTTTTGTTCGTTGTTGTGTTCAAATGGGGAGTTGTGGGTGCGGCGGTAGCAACACTTGTTGCATCATTCATATATCTTGTGATATCGGTGCTGATGTATCTGTTTTTATTCCGTGAGCTGCACATCAGCAAAAAGTATATGAAATTCGATTTCTCTATCATCAAGGAAAGCTTTATGCTCGGATTTCCTCTGGGGTTGACCTCATGCACAACCATGCTTGGCTGCACGCTGATACAAAGCTGTGTAAATAAGCTTGGCACCGTGTATCTTACTGCTTTTTCAGCGGCAGGCAAGGTGGAATACCTGCTCACAGTACCGATCATTTCATACACAAGCGCCCTGCAAATATTTCTGTCACAAAATCACGGCGCAAAGAAAGTCGACCGTATTTTCAAGGCTATCAAAAATTCTGTGATAATAGGAACGGTCTACGGGCTCATACTTTCTCCGGTCCTCCGCTTTTTCGGTGACAAAATGTGCCTGATGTATCTTAATTCAAGCGAAACTGAAGCCTTTGAACTGATACGGTACTATACCTCATTTACCGGAACATTATTCGTATTGCTGTGCCTTTTGTATATTGTACGCAGCACCATACACGGGCTTGGTTACGGCAAATTCATTGCAATAGGCGGATTTATCGAGCTTGCTACCCGTATTTTCGTTGCGTTCGTTCTTGTTGATAAAATCAAATTCCTTGCAATATCCATATCCTGTCCGTTAAGCTGGATACTGACAGTTGCGTTTTTATCAACCGCACTCATATTTGCGATAATACCCAAGTTAAGAAAACTAAAAAGAGAGGAACTGAAATGTCCAATACAGTAGCTGCCATTGCAACTCCTGACGGCATAGGTGCAATAGGCATTATAAGAATATCCGGCGAGGATGCAATCAGCATTGCTTCTTGCTGCTTCCGTCCTGCGAATGAAAATAAAATACTGACCGAAATGAGCGGATATACCGCCGCATACGGCCATATTTTTGATAATGACGGTGATATTGACGATGCCGTTGCCACCGTTTTCCGTGCCCCTCACTCATATACAGGCGAAAATACCGTAGAACTATCTTTGCACGGGGGCAGAGCAGTTATGACAAGAGCGCTGCGTGCAGTATATTCCTGCGGTGCTGATGCGGCAGGAAGGGGCGAATTCACCAAAAGAGCCTTCCTTAACGGTAAGCTTTCATTAACAGAAGCAGAGGCGGTAATGGATGTTATCAACGCCGAAAGCTCCGCTGCGCTCAGAAGCGCAAACAATATTAAAAACGGTGCAGTATATAAAAAAATCAGCCGCCTAAAAGAGCAGCTTACATTTTGTGCGGCATCTGTTGCTGCGTATGTTGACTTTCCCGAAGAGGGTGTTGCCGACGAGCGTGACACAGAGCTCACAGAGCCTATAATCAATGCTGCTGATGAAATAAAACAGCTTATCGACAGCTTTGACTGCGGCAGAATGATTAAAAACGGTGTTGACTGCGTTATTGCAGGACAGCCGAATGTCGGAAAATCCACTCTGCTAAATGCTTTGAGCGGCAGAGAACGCTCTATAGTTACATCAACCGCCGGCACAACAAGAGATATAATTGAAGAAACGGTGTCGGTCGACGGTGTTGAATTCCGTCTTGCCGATACCGCAGGTATCCACAACGGAAACGACGAGATTGAGCGGATAGGTATCACGCTTGCCCGTGAGAGAATTAAAACAGCGCAGCTGGTATTGTTTGTGTTCTCTGCTGAAAATGCGCTGACAGATGAAGATATTGAAATGATACACTCTGCCGAAAATGCGCCGTATATACTTGTCGTGAACAAGTCGGATATAGGTGAATATAATGACGCCGAAAGGCTTGAACAGTATGGAGATGTAGTATATATTAGTGCTAAAAACGACGAAAATACCGATATGCTTCGTAAACTGATGCTGAAAAAATGCAGGATAGGTCATATCAACCAGGCAGATCTTATAATTGCTAATGAGCGTCAACTCACCGCAGCAAAAAAAGCATACGATGCGCTTATGATCGCTAAAGATGAGCTTATCAACGGTCAGACGCTTGATGCAGTCGCAATGCTGATCGATGACGCTATTGCAGCTCTTATGGAGCTTACGGGCGAAAATGTGAGTGAAAGCGTTATATCCGAAGTATTCAAAAACTTCTGCGTGGGTAAATAGTTAATAGAAAATATAATAAAAAGCTATTGCGGTTGGGGCACCCTCCGTAAGGAAGGTGCCCCAAGGGGTGGCTCTTGTATCAAAATTAAATAATCGATTTTGTTAAGCGGTATAGCTA
>JAXJVX010000324.1:0-3345 GCA_036308305.1 Acutalibacteraceae bacterium
CAATAGTTTTTTATTATCTTTTACCATTGCTCGCCCTTTTGCTACGCTTCCGTCAACCGTCCAATTGGTACTTCCAACTGCTGCTGTATCATATTTTATTTTTTCTTTTTGTTGATCTCTAAGTTCTTTTAATCGATCTTTGTATAAATCAGAATTTGCAAACTCAAATGTAGGTTTATAAAGACCATATTCTTGAGCTTCAATATCAACATCAAAAACAGAAATCAGCTTTTTCTTTTCTTCAATTTCGTTATTGAAGGTGTTTATTGTCGTGTTAAGCTCGTTAATTGTAAACTTTTTTCCGTCAATAGTTTTCTGCAGTAAACCTATATCTTCTTGAAGATCTTTAATTTTTGCTTTAAGTATATCTATCGCCCTTTGCTCTGGCAATAATAGCTGATTAAGTCTTGCATTTTCTTGAACTAATCTTGCGTTTGCTTCTTGTAATGCTTTTTCCGCTTTAGATAAACCAAATAATCCCATTTTTACACTTCCTTTAATTTTTTTAATTTTATTCTATCATAACACAACTTAAAAGTCAAATTTTTCCAAATCTTCGCATAAAGAAAAACTTTATCCGCCTACGCCATCTCCCTTTTCTTTGGCATATAATAACGTGCTTCCACTCCCCGCAACCTTCACACAAATCTAAATCTTTAGATACCACATATTTTCTTTTGCTGTAATTTGTACCGTTAAGTTCATTCCAGCAATCCAAACAAAATTCTGCCATTTTTGACCCCCCTTTTTTTGACATTCAGTAAATGTCATATTTGCAATCATTATATCATATAATTTCTTTGTTGACAAGCACTAAATGTCGAAAAGAGGAAAGAAATATGTTTATAAATAAATCTGCGGACGGATTGAATAATATTTGCGGTAAAAATATTGCCAAACTTCGTACCGAGATTAAAATCTCACAAAGAGCGTTGGCAGATAAGATGCAACTTATAGGTGTTGATATTGACAAAAATGCAATACAACGCATAGAATGCGGGAAAAGATTCGTAACTGACATCGAAATCGTTGCCTTTGCAAAAGTTTTTGATATAGCAATAGAAAAATTACTAAAATAAAAAGGATGTTGCGCTGCAACATCCTTTTTTACTTTGTTTCGTGCACAGCGTGATGTGTGAAGAAAAATGTTATACACCACAAGCCTGCAAGACCTACAAGCGTATAAATTATTCTTGACAATATAGCCATCTGTCCGCCGAAGAGTGCACCGACCATATCAAAGCCGAAAAGACCGATTGTAAGCCAGTTCAATGCTCCGATTATGACAAGACCTAACGAAAGTTTATTAAACATAATTATTTCTCCTTTTCTTTCTCTTGTACACCTTTAGTATTTGCTGTTATTGATGCCGTAACCGAGGTAATATCTGTAAATTTTTTTAATAAAATAATACGGGGTGATATTATGAAAAGACGTTTTTCTGTTGTTTTGTTTCTTACGCTTTGTGCTGTTACAGCAGGCGTTTTCTGCGTCTACGGCGAGGATTCTGACGAATCAAAATGCCGTGAGTTTCTCAAAGGGTATGGCTGGGAGGTTGAAAAATCTTCCGACAGCCACGCACAAGTCAGGATTCCTGACGTCTTTGACAAGGTATACGAAAACTATAACATAATTCAGAAAACATCAGGGCTCGACCTTATGCCATACTGCGGAATGTCAGGAACACGCTATACATTTGTTGTGACAAACTATCCCGTAGACGTCGGCGAGCCTGTTTATGCCAATGTCATTGTCATTAACGGCGAGCCTGTCGGCGGTGATATTATGACCGTAAGTCTGTCCGGTTTTATGCACGGACTCGGAGAAAATCTTCCTTAACAGTATTTTTCCCATAAAATTGTCCGTTTTTGTCTGATAAATATTCAAATTAACCATTTGACTTTTTATGTAAATTATGGTATAATACATATATACAGTCTTCAAAAGGAGCGGATAACATGTATTGTATCGGAGATAAAGTTGTGCATCCTATGCATGGTGCCGGAATTATTAAAGATGTGAAAAAGATTATGCTCAGCGGTGTTGAGCGTGAATATTTTGTTGTCTGTTTTATTGTGGGCAATATGATTTCAGATATACCGGTTGACGGCTGTGAAAAAATAGGTATCCGTGACGTTATTTCAAAGGCCGAGGCGCAAAGCGTGCTTGACTTTTTCCGTGCCTACGATGTGGGTGACGATATTAACTGGAACAGACGTCAGCGTGAGAATATGGAAAAACTTAAGTCCGGTGACATTTTCAGGGTTGCAGGGGTTTTAAAAGAGCTTATGTGCCGTGAAAAGCGTAAGGGTCTTTCGACAAGCGAACGTAAAACTCTCGGTTCGGCAAGACAGATTATTCTGAGCGAGCTTATAATGTCCGAGGTTGCCGGAGAAAATGATATAGAACTTATATTGGATGAATGTGCAGCGGCAGCAGCAGGGCAAAACTAAAGGTTTTGCCCTTTTTGATTTTAAAAAGCTGAAAAATTCCGTATCTTGCACGGCTAACCTCACTTGAGTATAAGCATACACAGCGTTCGGTTATCCGCACAATCTGCAAAATTTTACAGCTTTTAGGAGGTATGACATGGTAAGTGCCATTATAGTTGCCGGCGGAAAAGGCACCCGAATGGGTGCCGGAAAAAACAAGGTGTTTCTTCCGCTTCTGGGCAAAGAAATAATATCAAGAACGATTGCCGTTTTTGAAAGCTCATCGCTCGTTGACGAAATAATAATAGTAACCGCCTCGGACGATATTCCGAAAATGCGTGAGATTATCTGGCGTGACGGATATAAAAAGGTTTCAAGAATAGCCGAGGGCGGAGCAGAACGAAGCGACTCGGTATATAACGGGCTTATGCTCGCAACGGGAGATATTTCACTTATCCACGACGGTGCGAGATGCCTTGTGACAAAGGAAGAAATCGAAGCGGTTATTGTTGATACGATTTATTTTGAGTCTGCGGCACTTGGCGTTAAAGTCAAGGACACACTCAAAACCATCGACGAAAACGGAAACATCACAGCAACCGTTGACCGTGAAAAGACTGTGCATATTCAGACACCGCAAGGGTTTAATACCGCACAGATCCGTGACCTGCATGAATGTGCAAAAAAGGAAAATATCGCTGTTACAGACGACTGCTCAATATTTGAGCATTACGGAAAAACCGTACACCTTACAGAGGGCAGTTACGATAATATAAAAATTACAACCCCTGAGGATATCGCAGTCGCAGAGTCGATTTTGAAAAGAAAGGAAACAATGTAATGAGAATTGGGTTCGGATATGATGTGCACAAGCTCACAGAGGGCAGAAAGTGTATTATCTGCGGTGTTGACG
>JAXJVX010000325.1:0-3706 GCA_036308305.1 Acutalibacteraceae bacterium
AAGATGAGTTTAGAAGAAGGATAGAATGTGTATTAAACAGATATCCGTATCTCGTTGCAGAAATAGACGGCGAAATCGTCGGATATGCCTACGCAACTGCTTTTCACGAAAGACCGGCATATGGTTGGGGAGCAGAAACTTCAATCTATGTAAAACAGGATATGAAAAAAAGAGGTATTGGAAAAGCATTATATATGGAATTGGAAAGATTGTTGACACTCCAGAATATTCTTAACCTTAATGCGTGTATTGCTTATCCCGAAACCGAGGACGAATATTTAACAAAGAACAGCGTTTCATTTCATCAGCATTTAGGCTACAGATTGGTAGGAGAGTTTTATAAGTGTGGTTTCAAGTTTAATCGATGGTATAATGTTGTTTGGATGGAGAAACATATCGGAGTACATTCAGATAATCCCCTAAAAGTAAAGACATTTAATGAAATAAAGCAGGAAGGCAAACTGTAATTTGTCATATAAGGCTTAAAAATATCGAGCTGTATGAATGAAATGCGTGAGAGGTACACATTTTTACTTTGTTTAGTATTGCAAATGCTGTTGTCGTATGCTATAATCACTTTCAATATTAATATTTTGGTGGTGAAGATATGGAAAACATAAACGAAGTTTACGAGTTTTATAACAACGGTGCAGAAATAAGCAGACTTGAACATGGTTTGGGAATTGTTGAGTTTTGCCGTTCAAAAGAGATTATATCGGAGTACGTTAAAGAGCAATCAACTATATACGATATAGGCGGTGGAATCGGAATGTATTCCTCCTGGCTTGCTGAAAACGGTCACAATGTAACTTTGATTGAACTTGCGCCGAATGCTGTTGACTATGCCATATCTCATCAGCAGAAAAATGCGAAGTATTACGCAGAAGTTGGTGACGCAAGAAGAATTGACAAGCCTGATGAAAGTGCCGATGTCGTTTTGCTGATGGGACCTATGTATCATTTGCAGAACAAAGAGGATCGCAGAAAAGTTCTATCAGAAGCAAACAGAGTTCTTAAAAAAGGCGGTTTGTTGTTTGTTGCAGGAATTTCAAAATTCAGTTCAACTACTTGGGCTTTGTCTGTTTACGGTAACGGTTGCGATTTTATAGATGATGATATTTATTTTAATATGCTCAGAGAAGAACTCGGTTCAGGCAAACATATCAGACCGAAAGAATATCCGTATATTATAGCAAATGCATATTTTCACACAGCGGAAGGTATGCGAAAAGAAATATCCGAAAGCGGTTTTGAAATTGCAGGAAGTCACGCTGTTGAGGGATGTATATGGATTACTCCGAAACTTGATGAAAAATGGCAGGACGAAAGCAGTCGCAATCGTTTGCTTGAAATCGTCCGTATGACCGAGCACGAGGAGTCAATGATAGGAATGAGCCCTCATTTTATGGTAGTTGCAAGTAAGAAATAACAGAAATTATAAAGGTGAAATATGAAAGCTTTGATAATGAATTGCAGTCCTGTGAGAAATGGTGCGACTGCTGAAATTGTAAACATAGTTTCGGGCTGTTTAAAAGAAAGATATGATGTGAGATGTATCTGCATTGATGATTTTGATATTGGTTTTTGTAAAGGATGCAGAATTTGTCACAAGACGGCAAAATGCATTCAAAGCGATGATGTTGACAGGGTGATTGAACAATATGAGTGGGCAGATATTATAATATCGGTGTCGCCCTCTTATTGGGCAGACATTCCGGGGCAATTTAAAGTCTTTATTGACAGATGCACACCTTGGTGCAACACTCATGAGCCTCACGCAACTATAAGCAGTGGAAAAAAGGGTTATTCAATTGCTCTCAGAACAGGTCCGAGTATGAGGGAATGTAATCGCATTATTGAAAGTATTGAACATTTCTACGGTCATATGGAAATTGAGTGCTGTGACAGATTAGGTTTGTGCTCAGTTGAATATAAAGAAGATGTGAAACATAAGAAAAGCGAGATTATAGAATTTTGTAATAAGATATAAATCAGGCAGGTACGCTGTGTATGATAGCGTACCTGCCTGTAATATTTATTGAATTTTACTTTGAGCTCAGTTATCCCGCAGAATAATTATGTGCTTTGTCAAGCAGCATATCTTTGACTTTCATCAGCCTTGTACGACTGCTTCGGTCGTTTTCCTCAAGTTTCATTGATATATATTTTATTGTGTCACGGTAACGTGGAATCATAACGTGCTCAAGCGAGTTTACACGTCTTCGTGTCTTTTCGATTTCTGCCGACATCATCTCACAGCTTTTTTCAATCTGAGCAAGTCTTATCATATCGGGCAGAATATCATTAAGCGACATTACAGCGTCGTCAAGTTCAAAAGACGTAAATGCAAAGCCGTAGGGGAAGATATCACCCTCATCATTTGTGCGTGTTGAGGTGGTAAACACAGGTGTTTCAACGCTCATAACGTTTTTTGAGTCAATCTCAATGCTCACCTGCTGTTTTGGTGACATCAGCGAAGCGTCAAGTGCTTGTTTTGACATCACCGCACTTGCATTCACAAAATGTGCATTACATTCCTCGAGCTCTCTTTCAACCTTTTCACGAAGCTCTCTTGTTTCTTTTATAAGGTCAAGGAACTGTCGCATAAGTTCATCTCGCTTGTCTTTGAGCATTTTGTGTCCACGCACGGCAGTTGTAAGCTGTTTTTTTAATTTTTGCAACTGCATTCGTGTCGGATTTACGTTCATTATAGCCATAGCTTTTATACCTCTTACTACAAGGTTTAATAGGAAATGCGGAGTTGTAAGAAAATTAAACTCCTGCTCGCATAACTGCGAAATATTTTAAGTCTGTTTGCCGTAAAACTCGTCAAGCATATCGTCCTTGATACGTTTGAGTTCGCTTCTCGGGAGAATCTCAAGAAGTTTCCAACCGATGTCGAGGGTTTCCTCAATTGAACGGTTGGTATCGTAGCCCTGAGAAACATATTCCTTCTCGAATGCTTCCGCAAATTCAGCATATTTTTTATCCATTTCGGTAAGAGCCGCCTCACCGAGAATAACCATAAGTTCTCTTGCGTCCTTGCCTCGTGCATAAGCGGCAAAAAGCTGATTCATCGTTGCGGCATGATCCTTTCTTGTACGGTCAGGACCGATGCCCTTGTCTTTGAGTCGTGAAAGCGACGGCAGAACGTCAATCGGAGGCATAACGCTTTTGCGATAAAGTTCACGAGAGAGAATGATCTGACCCTCTGTGATGTAGCCTGTGAGGTCAGGAATAGGGTGAGTTTTATCGTCTTCAGGCATCGTCAGAATCGGGATAAGAGTGATTGAACCGTCTTTTCCTCTGAGTCTGCCTGCACGCTCATAGAGTGTTGCAAGGTCGGTGTACATATAACCCGGATAGCCACGTCTGCCCGGAACTTCCTTTCGGGCGGCTGAAACTTCACGAAGAGCATCGGCATAGTTTGTGATATCCGTCATAATTACAAGAACGTGCATACCAAGGTCGAATGCAAGATACTCAGCGGCGGTAAGAGCCATTCTCGGAGTAGCAATACGTTCAATTGCCGGGTCATTTGCAAGGTTTACAAACATTACTGTTCTGTCGATTGCACCTGTTTCTTTGAAGGACTGAACGAAGTATTCAGACTCTTCAAAAGTAATGCCCATTGCGGCAAATACAACGGCGAACTGTTCATCTTTGCCACGCACCGTAGCCTGACGTGCAATCTGAGCCGCAAGCT
>JAXJVX010000326.1:0-1759 GCA_036308305.1 Acutalibacteraceae bacterium
AAATATATTAATAATTTATATTGATTTGTGATAATTGATTTACAAATGTTACGGTGATATAATTAAATAAAGAGGTGTTATTATGAGAAAAGAAACAAAATTATTGAAAAAGTCGATGTCTATAGTCATTGCTTTCATGATTGCATTTTCTTCGATTTGTGTTCTTTCAGCAACAACTGCGTTTGCCGCTGAAAATGATAGTTATATCACATACGACAAAGACCTTTATGATGAGAACAAGGCTGTTTGCGACAGAATTGCAGAAGGTATAAATAACCTTGAAGAGGAAATTTATATTGGAGATGCAGGAATTACAAATTGGGATTTACAGTATATAATTAAAACTGTAATAAGAATGCATCCGGAGTTCTTCTACTTAGATTCACGGTATATGTATACAACAGATGGCACATATACCATAGATGTATGCCCCGTCTATCTTTTTGATGAACAGACTATAAATCAGAAGCGTGAACTGTTTGATACTGAAGTTCAGAAATATGTAAGCAAGGTTGACGAATCAATGTCCGACTTCAAAAAAGCGGTTATTATTCACGATGAACTCGCTCTAAAGTGCAGTTACTTTACTGATTCCGGAATGAATTATGCTACCGCTTACGAAGCTATTGTAAACAAAAAAGCTAATTGCCAGGGTTATTCAGAGGCTTATTCATACTTGCTTTCGCTTGTTGGAGTAAAGAGTGAATTGGTTGAATCAACGGCAATGAATCATGCATGGAATAAAGTATGCATTGACGGTGAATATTATCACGTAGACCTTACATGGGATGATCCTGTGCCAAACAAGGATGGTCACGTGGACCATACTTACTTCCTGCTTAGCGATGAGGCTATTTCAAGTGGCTCGGATCACTATGGATTTGATTCTAGCTTTAAATCAGAAAGTACAAAGTACGATAACTATAAATACCGTTATGTTGACACAAAGTTTTGTTATGTCGGCGACGATTGTTATTTCATTGACAACACTGCGTCCAGCCAATATGAAAAGTGTCTTTTAAATTACGATTATACTACCGATACTGTAGAAGTGGTAAAAAGATTTGATTACAGATGGTCGGCAGGAGGCTCAAGCTACTGGGTAGGCGGTTTTATGAGCCTTGATGAGTATGACGGTATTCTGTACTATAATACTCCGGACAGTGTTTATACATATAACACAGAGAACGGAGAAATTTCAGAATTTTCACAGGATATAACATTTTCAAAAGACTGCTATGGACTCGTAATTGTTGACGAAAAAGTTTATGCTGTTTTGAGCGATAATCCTAATGTCGTGGGAACATTACAGTATGTGGGAGACTGCATAAAAGCAAACAATATCCTTCTTGGCGATTTAAATGGCGATGGAGTGGTAAACGTTTCTGATGCAACATATATTCAGAAATATTGTGCTAACCGTGTTACTCTTACGGATGTTCAGCTCAATGCCGCTGATTTTGATCAGAACGGAGTAGTAAATGTACTGGATGCAACGGGAATTCAGAGAAGTATAGCTAGATAGTTTTTCAAAGATGTTTTAAATATTTTTCAAAAAGAACTGCATTGCAGTTCTTTTTGCGTTTACAGACTGAATTTAATGTAATATAGATGTAATAATTATTGTTTTATCGCTTGTTTTATGATATACTAAAATGTAAATATTTTTTTCGGTTGGGAGATAGAATAGTGAAAATTACAGATATATTTAACAGCAAGGAAAAAGCAGTGTTTTCTTTTGAGGTTTTTCCACCCAAAA
>JAXJVX010000327.1:0-4305 GCA_036308305.1 Acutalibacteraceae bacterium
TATATTTCTGTGCCGCCAAGAGCGTAAAGGAGCATCAGGAATTTTACCGTTGCTCCGCCTACAAGGAAAACAGAGGCAGTTGCACAATCCATTTTATCCGTAATATAGTGCTTGAAAGAATGGTATTGAAGCTCATACGGGAAGCGGCGGAATATATTACGGAATACGAGCCGATTTTCCTTTATTTGTATGGAAAACAGCACGAACTTAACAAGAACAACAATTTCAAAGCCGCAAAGCAGGAACTTGAGAAAAACAAAAAGCGCATTGCGGCGCTGGACAAGTTAATTCAAGTGGCTTTTGAGAAGAATGTGCTTGGAACACTGAGAGATGATCTGTTTGAGCGAATGACCGCCAATTACGAGCAGGAACAAAGAGAACTGATACAAGCGGTTGCTGAATTGGAACAGCGGCTTGCCAATGCCGAGCAGGATAACATCGACCTACGGGCATTTCTTTCTATTATCCGTAAATGTACCGACTTAAAGGAACTGACACCCGAACTCGTCAATCGGCTCATAACAAAAATTGAAGTCTTTGACAGCACAAAAGACGAGAACGGTAAAAAGCACGTTCCAATTAAGGTACACTTTATCGGCGTGGGTATTCTTGAAATTCCCGATGCACAGACAATTATTGATGCAAAAGAAGAAATCCGAAAGAATCCGCCAAGTGCGGCGTAAAAGAGAAATACGGCGTAGCCTTAATCGGCTACACCGTATCCTACATACCCCGACTGCCTTTTGCCCCCTCCGGCATAAGGCAGCAACTATTTGTTTGTTTTATCCGTTGTAAGCTTTGCCTTCTGACCATGCATCTACTTTCTGCTGATAGACATAGTACAGAGAGTTATATACATCGGTGTCGTTCTTCAATGCTTTTGCAACAGTTTGCAAGGATCGTGTGTTGTTGGAGATATCATCATCTGCGTAAGAAGCATAATAGATGTTTGTCACACCGTCCTTAGTTACTTTTGCATATCCTCGACCGACAAATTCACGCGTAATATTAGTGTCCTTAATGCTTACTAACGAGCCTACTATACCTTCGAAACCGGGCTCTGTGTAGTAAGTTGAGGAAGTAAACGGAACGTCGCTTATTTGATATGAAGCGTTAAATGTCAGTTCTTCGCCGTTCATCAGATCAACTGCTGTGATAAGCGTGCCGAGTTCAACTGTATAGCCTGCTTTGCGAAGCTCTGTAACTTTGTCCGGATCAACATCTGTGTAGAATCTGATACCCAACTCGTTGTTAAGTCTTATTGAAGCACCTGAAAGCATTTCAAGACTGATAACACCGTCGGAAATTACATGCAACTCACTATAGTTTGCAACGGCGCTATATTTGATCGTACGGTCATCGTTAAGAATTCCGTCAATAGCTGTACCGTTGCTTGTAGCAGAAACAATATAGCCTTCTGCTACCGAAGCAAGCTTGTAGTTGTTTGCAGTAAGAGTGCTCTTTGACTTAATAATGTGAGCATTTTTAAGTGTGATCGTTGTAGAATTGGTGTAGTAAAGCGGCTCAGAGTACTGCGAACTTAATGTTGAATTTTCAATATTGATAGTTGATGTGCTGATTGCAGAGTTAAATCCGATACATTGTCCTAAAAGTTTTTTGTGCGCATCGGTAATTGCGCTGTATCTTGTATCGTTTATATCAACCTCATTGATAATAGTCGAATTCTTAACGCTGATGCTGATATTTGACGCATAATTAGTAGCAGTTATCATTCCGCCGTAACCATGGGATTGAGCATAGTTGCCGGAAGTTATATACATTGAATCCAAAACAAGGTTTATGTTGCTATCAAGATATAGATATCCGTTGAAATCAAAATCAAATGTGCTTCGTGCGTCACAAATCTGCTCAATGCGACCATTTTTGAATGTAACTGTGTGCGCGGCACCTGATGTACCTGCAGTGAATCTGAACAGCCATGCAGCCTGTGAATAGATTGCGTGTGAATCCATATCAATGGTAACATTATTCTTCGGAATAGTGTAGTAAGTGCCTGCATCCGAATATGCAGTTGTTACATCTTTAAGAAGCTTAACGGTCTGACCGTCGGCAGCAGCTGTTATAGCCTCAGTAAGTGTTTCATATGCTACGCCAGTTTCAACTATAATTGCCTCGTTGTTTTCTGTCGGAACAGTTGTTGTAGCGGTGGTTGTAGTTGTTGTCGCAGCAGCAGTTGTGGTGGTTATAGTGGTTGTTGTATTTGCTGCAGCAGTTGTGGTGGTTGTAGCAGATGTAGTTGTTGTAGTTGTTGTTGCAACGGGTACAGTCGGATCAGGATTTGTATCAGAAGAAACATATCTATATACTGTCGGGTTGAATGTACCGTCATCAAGATAGCCGAGTAGGGTAGAGGCTGTACTTGATTGATGCGAGTCATACAATGATATCGAGATCTTACTTGCGGTTGAAGGTATCTGAATAGCACCGTTTGTTACCGTACCGAGACTGCTTACAAAAGTACCGTTTGCATTGTAGCAACGAACAATGAATTGATATCTTGTTGTTGAGTCGCTTACAAGGCTGAAGTAATAGTATTCGCCCGGTGTTACAGATATCTTATTTTCAAGACAAATACGTGTAGTATAGTAGCTTGTGCCTTCGCCTTCATATATACCTGTGTTCATTGAATACTGACCCTGTATCCAGCTTCCTCCCTGGCTGAGAATGTCAGAGCCGGTAGTAACATATTTCTGAAGTCCGTCACCGATCTTTTCAAGCGTATAGTTGCCGTCTACCTGCTCTGTATAATAGTTAGAGCCGTAAACCTTAAACATACTCCATGCTATTTTTGCCCAGTTAGTCGGAATGACCGTATGCATGAGTGTAAAGTTTACACCGTCGTCACTTGTGAAGTAGCTTACAAGTCCGTTTTCGGCACCGCTGTAAGTATAATAACCCTGAACGCTTGTTGTGCCCTTGTCGAGAGTAGTTATCTTGTTCTGCGAAGTCATAAGCAGATATTTACCTGCCCATGTGCTTTCTGTGTCAGTATGAAGTAATATCCAATTCGGTTGTGTGGAAGATGTGAGCGATATCGCATCATTGAGAGTGTAGGTAGGAGCGGTTATATTCTTGCCTACATAAGCACCCCATGCATCAGAAGAGGCACAGATGTATTTTCTGTTGGTAATAGAATAGTCACCCGCACCGTTGTCCCACCAGAAGCAGGATACCTTGTATTCATCCGAATATTTGCGTACATTTGTTGCAATTGCAACTGCCTCATCGCTGATAGATGAAACAGCGCTACCGCCAATCTCGTCGATAATAGCGCCAATGCCAAAATTAGTCATCTTTGTTTGTGCTAAGCTGATAGCGCCTTTGATTCCGGATGATGACTGATATGAATGGGTAGTAATGATAAGCTTATCAGTCGCTGTATCTGCATCCTTAAATCCATCGATGCTGCTCCAGAAGGATACGCCGCCCATGTTTGGAATTACAAGGAAACGATTAGCGTTGTTGCTACCTTGTGAGCGGATGAGCTTGATATACTCTGTTGCCACCTCTGCTGCAAGTGCTTCACCGGCAGTATTTGGACTCATAGAACCATTTTCATCTCCGACTTCGTTGTATGGCTCGAAAAGAAGTTTTGAACCATAATCCTTGAAGTGCTCACCGATCTGTGTCCAGATGTTTGTAAGGTATTTAATTGTCTGTTCGTTGTAAGTTTCGCCGGAAGTACCGTATTTGGTGGTGTTACCAAAGCGTACGGGATTGACTGCATTGGCATTACCTGCTGCACCATCATGATGTGAGTTCAGAATGCAGTACATACCGTTGCCAATGATCCAATCAACGATTTCCTGAACTCTTTCCATAAATTCTTTGTTGATAGTACCGTTGTACCAGAATTCGCGGCGTGTGTCGATGCCTTTATAATATGTGTCTTTGCTGACGATCTCACCGTCAATTTCAAGCATATTAAACCATGTAACGGGCAAACGGATTGCCTGAACACCGCTGTCTGCGAGATACTTGATGTATTCTTCAGTAATCACAACATTGCCGGCCATAGTTTCTTTGTATTCAAGGTGTTCCTCGATACTTGATATTTCAGGTCTTGTGTAGTTTGAACGCAGCTCTGTCATTTCCAGAGAGTTGCCGATGTTGTAGCCTATAAGCATCTGCTCGGTCAGCTCAATTGAAGTAAGCTCAAAGCCGCTTGTGTCAGTAATTGCCGCATTCAGCTCGCTTTCTTCAAGCGCATTTCCTATAAATGAAACGCTTGTTAATGATAGTATGAGCGAAAGACAAATGATAATCGAAATCAGTTTTTTCATA
>JAXJVX010000328.1:0-2698 GCA_036308305.1 Acutalibacteraceae bacterium
CAAAACGCAAAGCACGAAGGATACGAAGCGCGTCCTCTGAAAAGCGTTTATTTGCATCCCCCACGCTACGAATAATTTTGTTCTTTATATCTTCAATGCCACCGAAAACATCAATGAAATTGCCATCTTTATCGCAACACATTGCATTTACAGTAAAATCGCGCCGAGCAAGATCATCTTCAATCTTTTTTGAAAATTTAACTGAATCGGGATGACGATTATCAGCGTAATTACCGTCTATGCGATATGTTGTGATCTCTATCGGTTTATTATTTATTATCACTGTGACTGTGCCGTGCTGTATTCCTGTTCTTATCACACGCTTATCAGAAAAGCAGCGCTCTATCTCATCAGGAGTTGCTGATGTAGTGATATCGTAATCATTAGGTGGGATATCCATACACATATCACGAACACAGCCGCCCACTATATATGCTGTGTGACCATGTTCATCAAGGCGCAATAAAACAGAATTTATATTTTCCGGTAGAACAATAAATTTATCCGTCTTTCTCACACCTTTCACAGTTGATATTAAAAAGATACCATATATTAATTTTTTTGTCAAACAGTTGTAATTATACCGGTTAACTGATATAATAAGAAAGATAATATTAAATATAGGCGGTGAGAATTTTGAAGCAGCTTTTAAAAGGCAAAGCACTTGATGCATATAATATTATTAACGACGGAATAAATGAGATAAACAGTAATCATCTTTTTGCTTTCTCTGCACAAGCTTCATTTTTTGTTATCATTTCAGCAGTACCGCTTATAATGCTTATGATAACGCTACTGCAGGCTTATCTTCCTATATCAAAAGCCGATCTTTTGCAAGTAATGTATGACTTTTTACCGATCGAGTTTGTTGAACTATCCAACGGTGTTATAGATGAGATATATTCTCAAATAAGCGTATCGATAACCGCCGTTACCGCAATTGCACTTTTGTGGGCAGCATCACGTGGAATCAAGAGTATCAGTCTCGGTATGCAGGCAATATATGATACACCGAAAAAACGAGGATATTTTCTTTCGCTTTTATTTTCACTTATATACACAGTTGTATTGATTGCGATGGTTTTTGCGAGTGCGGTAATACTGGTTTTCGGAAAATATATTATCACAATGATTAATGAGGCTTTTCCGAATTTGCCGGATATTTTTTCGTTGCTTTATTCGTTGCGTATGCTAATATTCTTTGTAGCTCTGACTTTGCTTTTTACTACAGCATATAAGTTTCTTTCTGCCGATAAATATAAACTTCGACGCCATATACCGGGGGCAGTGTTTGCTGCGGTCGGTTGGATCGCATTTTCATGGGCATATTCAATTTATATTGCAAATTTCTCAAATATTTCATATATATACGGAAGCCTTGCTGCGTTGATTCTTCTGATGCTGTGGTTATATTTTTGTATGACCATTCTGTTGCTCGGCGCACAGCTTAATGTATGGATAAGTGAAAAGCGTTTTAACAAAAGAATTGAAAATCTATTCAAAACACAGCGGCGATAATAATTGCAGCTGTGTTTTTCGTTTACATAACATAATGAATTTTAAGAAATTGTTAAGTTTATGTGAAAAATCGACAAATTAAACTTTTCAAATTAGTGAGTATTTTGTCGATAAATTAATTGACATACATTATTAAATAATTTATAATAAACATATTAGTTTGTTAACCATCAAACTAAATTTTCAGTGTAAAAACGGAGGAAATCAAAAATGAAAAAGTTACTCGCACTTCTTCTCGCAATTGCAACACTTTTCTGTCTTGCATCTTGCGGCGAAGGCACAAATGAAACCGCCGGTATGAGTGAGTCACCGCTTGCAGCTCCCGAGCTGACAGTTGACTACGAAGTAGCCGATGATTTCAAAATCGGATTCATCTGTTTGCATGATGAAAAATCAACTTACGACCTCAACTTCATCAATGCTGCTCTCAGTGCTCAGAAAGCAATCGGTCTTACTGACGATCAGGTAATCATCAAGACTAATATTCCTGAGACAGATGAATGCTATCAGGCAGCTGCTGATCTTGTTGATCAGGGTTGTAAGCTCATCTTCGCTAACTCATTCGGTCATGAAGATTTCGTTATCAAGGCTGCAAAAGAGTTCCCCGAAGTTCAGTTCTGCCATGCAACAGGTACTAAGGCTCATACTGAAAATCTTAATAACTACCACAACGCATTTGCATCTATCTACGAAGGACGTTATCTTGCAGGTATCGCAGCAGGTATGAAGATCAATGAAATGATCGAAGCCGGCGATATTACTGCCGATCAGGCAAAAATCGGTTATGTAGGTGCTTACACATACGCAGAAGTTATTTCAGGCTACACATCATTCTATCTCGGTGCAAAATCAGTTTGTGAATCTGCAACAATGGAAGTACAGTTCACAGGCTCTTGGTATGATGCTACCGAAGAAAAGAATGCTGCAGAAGCTCTTATTGCAAGAAACTGTGTTCTTATCAGCCAGCACGCTGACTCGATGGGTGCTCCTTCCGCTTGTGAAAATGCAGGTGTTCCGAATGTTTCTTATAACGGCAGTACATACGATTCTTGCCCCGAAACATTTATCGTTTCATCAGCAATCAACTGGGCTCCTTACTACAACTACATCATCAAGTGTGTTGCAACCGGTCAGGAAATCGCTGCTGACTGGTGTGGTGGCATCGAGGAAGGTTCTGTTG
>JAXJVX010000329.1:0-2784 GCA_036308305.1 Acutalibacteraceae bacterium
GGATTTGTAACACCTTTGTAACGCCCGCCTTGTTATAATACTATAAGTATTTATATCTACATATATGTTTTAGCACTTTTGAAGAAAAATCACGCATTTCAACCGTTTTGCAACAGGAGGCTTTTATGGATATCAACGCTGCTCCGCGCATATTTTTGTTGCTACAATCAAGTGAATATATCCGTACTGACGATCTCGTTTGTACGCAAGACGGCTTTTGGCTGGTGTGCAAGTCGATGTCGGAGATATTGGCGCAAAAAGGAATCTTGGATTTTCCAAATACCGACGGAACAAGATTTTCCTGTGATAAATTCTTCGATGATTGGTTTTTATACGCTGTGCCGAGCGAGAACGATTACGTGTATGGTCTGTTAAAACTTCGCGAACAAGAGCACGATGCCGAAGGCGATTCTCCTGCCGACGGAGATACTCCCGGTGTTACAATCTCCTTCATTTCGTTCTCGTGCGAGATCCTGCTTGATTGCCTTGCAACTCCCACAGACGAAAACAGACTTCGTTTAGACAGTGAGATTGACCGTGTGGTAGCGCGCAAGGGACAGAAGCATCACGCTGAGCTGAAACGATATTTTATCACCCCTAAGTCAGAGGGCGCATACCTTGTTGCGGATCGGTATGCAAGGCATATAGCTTCCTTTGCCGAAAACGGTGCACTCGACGTTCCAGACTGTTACGGAAAGATTTCAAGGAAAAGAAAATCAAGATTGCCGGTCTTTATCGAATTACTCAATCGGGGTGCTGGACGTGTCGTGTGCGATCACGAAAAAATTTATTTTGAAAACGCTGAAACACCGACCGACTATGAACGAGCGGCAATTCTCGCCACGCACACAGGGAACACCTCAATATATTCCTTTGCAGCTGAGGTGGAATATCACGCAAGATATTTAACCGGTTTGGCAAAAATAAAAATTCCGTTTTTCAAAAAATCCATTTATGATTCTGCCATTCGGGCGGATATGACTATAGGTGATGTGGAGCGTATAAGACCGGCTTCGTATTACCGAGAAAACTCTAAAATCGTACAAAGACATTATCAATTACATAAAAATTATGATGGAGTAAAAAAATGAAGGTTGTTTGCGTAGATGATCATTCTGTTATGCTGAAAGGTACCAAGCAAAGCGTAGAGCAGATCCTGCCCGAGGCAAGCATTGTTGCTTTTGCCAATGCCAACGAGGCGCTTGCTTTTGTAAAAGAGAACGGTTGCGATATCCTGATTGCTGAAATAGAGCTTTCTGGAATGGATGGTCTTACTCTTGCAAAGTGTGTCAAGAAAATAAATTCCAAGGTGAATATTATATTCCTGACGGTTTGCGATGAAAAAGAGCATGCAAAAGAGGTGCTCAAGATCAAGCCGAGCGGTTATCTATTGAAGCCGGCGAAAAGAGAGCAGCTTGAGGCGGAACTGAAAAATCTCAGATATACCGCCTGAGCCGAATGATGGGAGGTGCAATAACATCGAAAGATTAGAGTTTATATGTCTGTGGATTGCGGAGCTTGCTCCTTTAACCGCAACACTGTTTTGCTTAATTTACGGCTTAAAACATTTCTTCAAAAAAGGGAAGCCGCTCTGCTTGCAAAGTCTTACGATGGCAATGGCAAGCCACGCACTGGGAAGTATTTACCACCTGTGCCAAACGCTCACAAGTGAAAATATTGTAGAAGGGTTTACGCCCGCGTACCTCGGTCGCATCGGTTTCTTTCTATTTATACTTACTGCAAGCTACGGACAGCTTGACAGAATCGTTGACGACGGTTCCTCAAAAATGCGAAGCGCAAGAATTATAGCTTTAATAGCACCCCTCTTTGCTGTGCTTTTGTATATTCCAAACGCTGAAATAGAGGAAGTGGCGATATCGACTAAGGTTGTATATGCTCTTGTTTGGATACCTGCAATCTTCAGCGTGTATTTCAATTTGAAGCACGCCATCATTCCTGATCTTGACTTTGGCTTTATCAAAGCGATAAAGCCGTATAACATTTTTGTTTTACTGCTTAGCTTCTCAGAACTGCTATCTCTGACCACGTGGAATTATTATTATCCCATCCCGATGGCTATTGCGTCGATAGTATTTGGTGCGCTTTGCATTTGCAGCATGACCTTTGCAAAGAAAGGGGTGAAAAAATGGACAATATAATTTATATTTTGTTCGTATCTATTTTTATCCCAATCTTGCTGATGACCTTGCTTGTGGAGAAGAAATCGCGTTTCCCGATGATATTCGTGTTGGTCGGAATCTTTGCTTCCGTGTTCGCATCCGAGGTCAACGGATATCTATTGCAGATTTTACCGATGGATCAGTATAGTATCACGGTAACTGTAACTCCGGTAAGCGAAGAGGTTTTGAAGGCATTGCCGGTTTTGTATTATGCTATTGTTATATCGGACAAAAAGGAGAAGCTCTTTACCGCATCGATGGCAATCGGTATCGGATTTGCAGTCCTTGAAAATGCGTTCTACCTTCTCAGCTATCCAAACTTTAGTATGCTAAATGCTGTGATCCGAGCCTTTGGTGCGGGACTTATGCACGGTATGTGTACCTTGCTCGTTGGAGTAGGCATATCCTTCGTTAAAAAGAAACGTAAGCTTTTTGCGGTTGGCACGTTCGGCTTGCTTTCTACTGCAATCGTGTATCACGGAATTTATAATATACTTATTCAATCCGAATACAGTATTGTTGGCGCACTGTTGCCGATCGCAACCTATATCCCATTCGTTATTTGGAGAATTAAGTACAGAAAAATACATTCTATGGAGGGAAA
>JAXJVX010000330.1:0-2212 GCA_036308305.1 Acutalibacteraceae bacterium
GGTATAAGTATAGCACGCATTACCTACCTTGTCAATAGGTAAATGAAATTTTTTCAAAAAATTTTTTTGGCACGAATTTTTGACATCTGTATTTGCTTATAGAAGGGAGACTGACAAAAGCCGGTCTCCTTGCGTTATTTCAGAGCATCCTTCACAGACTTTACATATTCGCCAATATACCTCGGTGCGCCTTTGCCACCTCTGGCAAATTGCGGCAGTTTTTTTGTTTTTGAAAAGAATACTAAATTATCGAAAAAAAGTTCTTGACATTACCGGTCAGTTATGATATTATAATGCTCGTTGACAGTCGGTGTCTTTGGCGATGAGGGTACACCTGTTCCCATCCCGAACACAGCAGTTAAGCTCATCAGTGCCGAAAATACTTTGGTGGTGACGCCACGGGAAGATAGGGCGATGCCGACACAACTTAAAAAGCCAACCGTTTCGGTTGGCTTTTTTCTTTTTATAAACTTAAAATTTCTTCACTTTCTTTATCCAGACCCTTATCAAATATCAATTTCAGGGTCGTAAAAACTTTTTTATGCGCTGATTTATATGCTGTGCGATTTCGCCGAATAAGCCTCGGCTATTACTCCCGCTGTACTTGCTTGGATATCGGCGTATCCGCCAAGCGACACGGCGTTTCCTACCCTATTCTATTAATCGTTAGGCTCCAAAAAAAGCCATAGCCGGCCGTATCAAAGGAAAACGCACAAATAATAGCCTACGTCATCGGATGTATAGTAATATATTTCGTCTTGGTTAACCAAATCATAGATATTCTCGCGGTCAATAAGACTTTTTTTGGCTTTATCGCGTTCCTCTTTGCCGGCAAATTTCAGCATTATGTAATCGTTATCCTTTAATTGCTCCTTAATCGACGCTTTTGCCGTTTTATACTCATATTTGTCAAAGTACATCCCATTATATACAAAATAATTGTACTGAGTTCCTGTACAAAGCGGTGTTGTTGCATGTTCCGAATATTCACGGTTCTCATCGGCTCGCAATTCGTCGGTTGTGACGGCAAAATAAAAGTAAGAATGGTCGTAATATTCTTTCTCGTTTTCGGCGTTATCGTCCCATGTCAGGTCGAAATAATAATATTCCCCGTCAAGCTTACAGTAATTCCAAACATGACCCGCTTCGTCAGTTTCATAATCCTCATCTTGTGCATAATGCGAAAATTCCGCTCCGCTTTCGAAACCGAGTTCCTGCATAATTAAATTAAAGGCAAGAGCATATCCGCTGCAAACCGTGTCGCCCTCGATAAGACAACCGTATGCCGTTGGGGATAAATCTTTCCATTCGTTCAACTCGGCAAGTTCATAGTCATAATCGGTAGTTTCAAGAATTTCATCGTAAACGCAAAGCACCTTACCGTATGTATCGGGCATTGCGTTTGCCATGGTAACGATCTCATCAACACGCATATCAAGCTCGGTTTGTTTTGCGCCGATTTCATCTTCCTCTATTAAGTAAAAAAGCTTCAGCCACAAGATGTAAACACCGTTATTTTCGGTTTTGCTGGTACTGTAGTGGCAATGATCTACCCAAAAATACTGCGGCTGTTCATATAAAAGCATGTCAAGAAAGCTGACGATGTTTTCATTTGCTGCATCAAAGTCAAGGATAGAACCGTATTCCGCAAGAAAGAAAAATTCATCATTACAGGATTCGATAGAAACGCAGATTTTAGTGTAGCTTAGTTTTTCTGTTTCATCAAGAGATGCATAAAACGGATAAATTGCCGTATTCGCATCAAGCTTTTGTTTCATATCAATTTCCGCTTGACTGACCTGCTCCTCTTCCTCAACAAATGAATCAATCGTATCAATAATTTTAAAGCACAAATCCAGCGCCGTGCAACCCGATGCGCTGACGCAGAATATTATCATAGCCGCTATTAACGAAATGTACTTTTTCATTATTTCACTACCCTTGTACCGTTGTTACCGTCATTATAATACATCTGCTCTTATAGCGTCAATCAACAAAAATGTAACCAACAAAAAACTATCGCTCGTAAGATCGGTTAGTAACGCCTCGCCGCATTGGTATTCATAAACAACTTCAGATGCGAGGAAAAAACTATACAAAAAAGAACCTCAGCACGCTAATTGCGTGTCGAGGCTCTCGACTGGTGCGGATAACAGGAATCGAACCTGCACCGAGTTGCCCCGACTAGAACCTGAATCTAGCGCGTCTGCCA
>JAXJVX010000331.1:0-1740 GCA_036308305.1 Acutalibacteraceae bacterium
GCAGACCATCGACCAGATCGTCGATCGATTGATGAGTTTGGAAGACGGAACAAAACTGCAGATCCTTGCGCCGATAGTCCGTGGCAGAAAAGGCGAATACAAAAAGGAACTAAGCGCTGCAAAGCGTTCGGGTTATGTTCGTGTGCGTGTTGACGGCAGTATTTATGATCTTTCTGAGGATATTAAGCTTGAAAAGAATAAAAAGCATAATATTGAAATTGTTGTAGACCGCATCAAAATAAGCGAAAATGTTAAATCCCGTCTTACCGATTCCTGCGAAACTGCGGCAGCAGCGTCCGGTGGACTTGTTATTGCTGATATTATAGGTGGCGAGGAGCTGCTTTTTTCACAAAATTTTGCTTGTCCCGAGCACGGAGCTTGTATCGAGGAATTAGCACCGAGATTGTTCTCATTTAATAATCCATTTGGTGCTTGTGAAAAATGTACAGGCATAGGCACATTTATGAAAATTGATCCTGAACTGATTGTCCCCGATCCAACGCTGTCGGTAAATCAGGGTGCTATCAAGGGTAGCGGTTGGGGATTGAACGGATCAAGATGGGGCGGAAAAGATGGTTCTATATCTAAAATGTATTTTACTGCCTGCTCCGAACATTACGGATTTTCGCTTGATACACCTTTTGAGGAACTTCCGCAAAAAGCAAGAGATGTGTTGCTTTTCGGCACTAACGGAGAAGAGATACGGCTTGATCGCAAATATTCATACGGTAGCGGAGTATATTATGCGCCGTTTGAGGGCGTTTGTAACAATCTTGAACGCCGTTATAACGATACTGGCAGTGATTATGCCAAGAATGATATTGAAAATTATTTGATGGAGCTGCCTTGCTCTGAATGCGGTGGCAAGCGTCTTTCAAAGCAAGCGTTGAGCGTTACGGTCGGCGGATTGAATATAATGCAGTTTTGTGATATGTCGGTTGATGATGAACTGAAATTTATTAATTCGTTGCAGCTTACCGAAATGCAGCATATGATTGGTGACGGTATTATAAAAGAGATCAACTCAAGATTGGGATTTTTGCAGAGCGTCGGTCTGCATTATCTTAATCTTTCGCGCTCAAGCGGTACTCTTTCCGGTGGCGAGGCGCAGCGTATCCGACTTGCAACTCAGATAGGTTCATCACTCATGGGCGTGCTTTATATTCTTGATGAGCCTAGTATAGGTCTGCACCAGCGAGACAACGATAAGCTTATCGGTACTTTGAAGCACCTGCGGGATATAGGCAATACAGTTATTGTAGTCGAGCATGACGAAGACACCATGCTTGCAGCGGACCATGTTGTGGATATCGGTCCCGGAGCAGGTGTACACGGCGGCGAAGTCATCTTTTCCGGCCGTGTTGATGATCTGCTGAAATGCGAAAAAAGTATAACTGCTGATTATCTTACCGGAAGAAGAAGCATTCCTGTTCCGAAAGAACGCAGAAAGGGCAACGGCGAGTATCTGAAAATAGTTGGTGCTTGCGAAAACAACCTTAAAAATATTGATGTAAAAATTCCGCTTGGTAAGTTTGTAGCAGTTACCGGTGTTTCTGGATCCGGAAAATCTTCGCTTATTAATGAGATACTTTTTAAGCATCTGTCGCATGAACTCAACCGCTCTAAACAGCGCCCCGGCAAGCATAAGCGCATTGAGGGGATCGACAAGCTTGATAAAGTTATCAATATTGACCAATCTCCGATAGGCAGAACGCCACGTTCAAATCCTGCCACATATAC
>JAXJVX010000332.1:0-1645 GCA_036308305.1 Acutalibacteraceae bacterium
CTCCGTTTCTGATTAGCATACGCTAACTGTTATGTCAAAAAAATTTGCAAAGCAGATCGCTCGAAAATCGGCTTATTCAACCTCGATCATTTCTGCATCTGCCTTGCGGATAGAAAGCTCGTAACCGCGAACAGTTACTTCTATCGGATCGCCGAGAGGTGCAACCTTGCGGATGTTTACTTCAACGCCCTTGGTAATTCCCATATCCATAATACGGCGTTTTACTGCGCCCTCGCCGTGAAGCTTCACGACTTTTGCACTGCTTCCAACCTTGATCTCCTTCAAAGTTTTCATACTTTTCCTCCTTTTCACGCAAAGTATATGTCAAATAAATTTACACCATGATCTTCTGTGCCATCTCTTTGCTGATGGCAACACGGGTTCCCTTTACATTAACAATTATATTCCCGCCCATAGCAGAAATTACACTAATACTGCCTCCGGCAACAAAACCCAGATCTTCAAGATGCTTTTTCACATCCGGCTTACCACCGACTTTTAAAATTATATTCTCTTCGCCTACATTGGCGAGCATTAACGGCATCAAAATAATCTGTCCTTTTCCATAGAAAATACATAGTTAGTCCATGCTAACCGAATACATAATACTACTTTGTTAACTGTTTGTCAACATTTTTGAAAGGAAAATATTTGTCGATTTGAAATTTCAGCGATATTCACAAATAGTTAGACTGTGCTAACCGCAATATATGTATAATTTGCAAAAACAAATGGCTTCCTTCAAAAAGGAAGCCATTGAAATTTACTTTGAAAGCAGAGAAACAAGTCTTTTTGCCGCTTCTTGTGTATCTTCAGGTGAACCAAAGGTTGAAAAGCGGAAATATCCTTCACCGCATGAACCGAAGCCCTCACCGGGTGTACCTACTACCTGGATCTCATTTAAGAGGTAATCGAAAAACTCCCAACTGCCCATATCATCCGGACACTTCATCCAGATATATGGAGCATTCTTACCGCCTGTGTACCAGATGCCAAGACTGTCAAGAGCCTCCATAAGCAACGCTGCGTTGTTTTTGTACACCTTGATATTGTTGTGTATCTGCTCTTGCCCTTGCGATGTAAAAATTGCCGATGCACCCTTTTGAATAATGTAAGAAACACCGTTTGTTTTGGTTGTACGGTTTCTTACCCACATTGCATTAAGTTCTTTACCGCCTCGGATAAGTTCTTTCGGAATAACGGTATATCCGCAACGTGTTCCGGTAAATCCTGCGGTTTTCGAAAGAGAACATATCTCAATGGCACAGCTTTTTGAGCCCTTCAACTCAAAAATGCTGTGAGGAAGTTCATCCTCCTCAATAAATGCCTCATATGCAGCATCAAAAAGAATTATCGCATCAGTCTTTATTGCGTAATCTACCCATTTTTGTAATCTTTCACGGTCATATACTGCGCCGGTCGGATTGTTGGGAGAGCATATGTAGATAACATCTGCTCTTTTGCTTTCATCCGGCATCGGCAAAAATCCGTTGTCCTTACCTGCTGCAAGACGGATTATATTATTGCCAGACATAATATTTGCATCTACATAAGCAGGATATGCAGGCTCCATTATCATAACAGTTTTATCTCTGCCAAACAAATCCAGAATATCACCAAGCTCATCCGAAGCACCGCTTGAAAC
>JAXJVX010000333.1:0-3576 GCA_036308305.1 Acutalibacteraceae bacterium
CATCTTTTAATTCATATACCTTCTTTTCAAGCAGAGCCGTAAGCTCATTTAACCGCTCATCCTCAGAACTTTCATTGTTGCAATAGTCTTTAAGATACAGTTTTTCGCCTATCATAATATTTGCTCGCTTGAAAATGCCGTAGTTACCGTCAGTATAAACGGGTACTATTGCAGCATCGGTATGCGTTGCAATAAAAGCGGTGCTGACGGTAAACGGCCACGGTTTACCGTTTATCGGAAGTCTTCCCTCTGGGAAAATACCGAGCGTGCCGCCATTATCCAGCACTGATAGCGAATCGGAAACAAAATCAAAGGTGAATGCATCACGGTCAACACGAATGCCACCGAGGGAATATAAAAACTTTGCAAACAGCTTGCCCTTGTTGAACAGTACCTCTGCCATTAAAAATCGGATGGTTCGGAACGGAAAGACTGCAAGATAGAGTACAAAATCCATAAGTGACTTATGGTTTGATACCAATATGCAGGGCCTTGGAAGTCGTTTCGATTGAGATTTTTTGTTGATATAATGCACTTTCGGCTTAAAGAAGATAAGCGCCGGAATAATACCTGTTATCTTCACAAATCCGGTAAAGAAATTAATAAAATGCTTGTTTTTCATATTATAAATGTCTTTCTATGTATTCGCAGATTTCTTTCGGTGTATAGCGGTATTTTTCGGTATCTTCATACGATTCTATGCAAAACTCCTCAGACAGCGCAGTAAGGATAGAAAAATACTGTATGCTTGTAGCACCAAGATCAAAAAAGATATGCGAGTCGGCACTGACATCATTTTTATCAATGCCAAGCTTTGATGCGACTATCTCCTTGATCCTTGTCATAAGAGCAGAGTCATTATCGTCATCACATGATGTAACAGTCATATCCGCAAACGGAGTCAGTTTGACTTCACCGTTTGCTATCTTTTTAATAAGCTGCTTTCTGCTGACTTTGATAGCTGTCGGCGGACAAAGCGCATCGTAGGTGAAATAGAACTTTTTAATAGCGGTGGTTTTCGGTAAAGTGTCATTTACAGAGTAAATTTCATTTTTCAGCGCATCAAGTTGTGTACTTGAAATATACTGATTTATCTGTACAACAATAGATAATTCTTCGCCGTTGTCACCTTTAAGACCCAGAACGCAAAGAGATATTGCATCGTGAATGTTAAATTTCTGCTCAACAGTATCGGGGTTGATGTTTTCACCATTTTCACCGATGACGACATCACCCTGCCGCCCCATTATATAATAGTGGCCATCCTTTTCACACATTTTATCACCGGTATCAAACCAACCGTCAATGGTGATCATTTCACCGTTGATAAGCTTCTGACGGCAAAGTGAACTGCCCTTTATATGCAGTATGCCGTTTTCGTCAATTTTATACTGAACAGAGTCGAAGGGCTTGCCTATTGAGTTAAGATTTCGGTATTTTGGCTTTCTGCGAAGTTCGACAGATGTTATACCGACCTCGCTCATACCGTATCCGTTGTGCAGACAGTAGCCTATTCCGTTCATCATCTGTATTGCCGATGTGCGCAGATAACTACCACCGCTGATACAGAACATTACCGATCTGCCGAAAAGCTGATCTGTCACCTCGCTCATCGCCCGTTTTGCAATTGCTGCGCCGAGTGTGGGACTTAAATTCTGTAATTTTGTCATCAGCTTAAGACCGGTGTTGAATTTCTTTTGCTGCTTTTCACCTTTTTCTCTGACTGCAGAAAGTACCTGCTTTTCTATCGTATGCCAGAGCATAGGTACTGCAAAAATATGCGTTACCTCATGCCTGCGGCAGGTTTTTAAAATAGTTTCAGCAGAATAGTCACGCAGAAATACAAGCGTACGACCGAAAAACGTGAACCAGAAGTACACCGCAAACAGACCGAAAACATGATAAAACGGCAAAAATGCAAGTTGCTTTAAGCTGCCTTTGTAATGCTTTGTTATTCTCGGCCCTTGTTTTATTATGCTTTTAAAGTTAAGTATCTCCTCTGCAACCTCGTAGCCTGAATAAAAGCAGACTACTTCATTCATTGAGGTAGCAGACGAGGAAAATGCTATCTCATTTTGAAATACGTCATCAGGGCAGATGATATGAGTGTCGGTCAGAAGAGATGATATATCGATCGCCTCTGTATCCAGCCCGCTTTTTTTATCACACACAGTATATCGGATATTGAGTGTTTTAAGTATTGAATTTGAAAGCGATGAAGGATAGCGCATATTTACAAGATACGGCTTGTTGCCGCTCATAAGGATTGCCCAGAAAGCAACTATCCACTCTGCGCTGTTATCCAGTTCAAGTGCAACATAGCTGCCACTTGCACCGATTTTTTGATACAGTGCACCTGCGGTGGTCTTTATCATATCACGAATTTCGCCGTAGGTTTGTTTTTTTATACGAAATCCGTCGTTGCTTTCGCAAAGTACATTGTCGCTCTTGCGGAACATAATTTCAAATATTGATTTAAAGTCTTTGCTTGAATTCTTTAGTGCCGCTTCATTGTAGCGGATATACTCTTTCAGATTTTTGTTCATAATTGCCCACTTTTTATATCAAAATTCGATAAATTCATACAGAAATATTATAAAAGTAAATAATAAAAATGTCAACATAGAAAAATCGGTAAGACATTATTGCTGTCTTACCGATCAAATTGCATATTTATATTAATAATAGCTGTAATAATCGTCGTAATAGTCGTATGAATCGATCATATCAATAGCGTTGCCTATAAACGCAAGTGAGATAAGACCGATCACGAACATTACTGCGGTAAGGATAATTCCTACAAGTCCGAGTATCTTGCCTGCTTTAGCCATACCCGATCTATTGCCTGCATTTATTGCACCTCTTGAAAGCACCATACCTACAATGGAAAGCGGAAGGCTGAATATCATAAATACAATAGCCATTATTATTCCTGCGCCAATCGCTGAAAGAATAAGTGTATAGATAAGTCCGAGACCGGCAAATACAACACCGCCGATGCTGAGAGCCATACCTGTAATAGCTTTGCCTTTTGCAGGTGTGCCGTTTTGCTGCGGCTGTGCAGCGTAATATTGCGGCTGAACATACTGCGCAGCGGGCTGGGTAGGCTGACTGTATTGCGGTGCCTGATACTGCGGAGCTTCGGGCGTTACCGGTGTAGCCTCGACTACAGGTATCTCCTGAGCTACCGGTGCCGCTTCAGCTACCGGTGCTGCTTCAACAATCGGTGCAGGTTCTGCTATGGGAGTAGGTGCTGCTGCCTCGGTCGGCTGCTGCTCGACCATAGGTGTTCCGCAGGATGTGCAGAAATTCATCGGTGTTTCCGATGTTTTTTGACATTTAGGGCAAATAAACATAATAAATTCCTCCATCAATTTTATCTAAATTATTCTACTATAAGTAATATTGAAAGTATGCCTAAAAAGATAGCCGAAAATACGATTCCGATAATACCAAATACCTTACCGACCTTGCGCATAGCAGATCTGTTACCGTCTGAAGCGGCAGATCCGGCAATCGAAACTCCGACGATTGACATTGCAAATGCGATAGTCTGAACTATAAGCGCTATAATTA
>JAXJVX010000334.1:0-1501 GCA_036308305.1 Acutalibacteraceae bacterium
CAAACGGTTTTCAAGACCGCCTCGTTATGACCACTTCGATACCTCTCCGAGTACCTGAACATTCTAACACACCGTGAATGCTTTGTCAACCTCTTTTTTAATATTTTTTGAAAAAATACGCAATTTCCAATATTTTGAGAATATCTATTGACAAGTTGCTTTACCGCATGATATAATCTAAAAATTAAAAAGAAAAGAGGTGTCGGTTGTGAAAAATAAGAATTATTCTATGGAACATACTGCTAATTATTTATATGACCGACAGCCGCTTTCAATGTTTTGATACATTGTTTTGTTTTTGTGCCCTCGGTCTTTGCCGAGGGCTTTTGTTTTTTGATTTGTTGTTTCCTTTTAGAAACTCAAATACACCACTCGGAAGTCGTTAATCCGAGTAAAACAAAGGACCGAAAAGGAGGAATTTTTATTAAAACATCTACTGTAAAAGAGAAAAAGCAAAAAGAGATAACGACCTCTCAGGTTATTAAAAATTGCGCTTTCTCGGTCAAAGAAATATTTGGATTTAATAAGGCGTTCACTATTATAACAGCCCTAATAATGCTGATAAGCGAAGCGCTTGCCGTGTTTGAATCCACATATTACATGAAAATGCTGATAGAAGCAATTGAACAACACAAGCCGTTCGGTGAAGTCATATGGCTGGTGGTGATCTTCGTGGGTATTATGCTGATAAGCTACTGTATTGATAAGATATATTTTCAATATTACCACGATATTGTAAATCATCGGTTTATACAGAGCTTTAACAAACGCATTTTTCAAAAAGCCGGAAATGTCGAGCTTTCTTGTTATGAAAATGTAAAGTTCTACAACAAATATACCCGTGCGCTTGACCGCACACCCGAACGCATTATGCGTGTGTATGACAATGCAATATACGCTGTTTGCAGCTTTGCAAGAGTAATTGCGCTGCTGGCAGTTATGATTGCAATAGATGCCGGTGTAGCATTGTTTCTTGTATTTCCGGTTATCGGAAATTTTGTATTTGCAAAATGGCTCAACAACATTGAGCAGAAAAAATACAAGGAAAATACAAGAAACGGAAGAATAATAGACTACATAATGCGTGTACTGCATTTGCAGCAGTTTTCAAAGGAAATGCGTATCACGAATATATATGATCTGATGCAGCAAAAGCACGCATCGGCGGTTGACGAAATATGTTCTGTCCACGACAAATACTCGGCAAAGACATCATTTTTGCATTGGATAAAATGGATATTCACCTGCACTATTATTTTTGAGGGTATATTGCTGTACTGCTCCTATCGTGCGCTTGTGAACGGAACTATCGATCTTGCCGAAATGACGATAATGACAAGCGTTATGACCTCGGCTGCCTGGGGTATTATAGGTGGATTTGAGAACATTATGACGATACACAATGAGGGCATATATATTCAAAATACCCGTGAATTTTTATCGTATGAAGAGAAGATACCTGAAGATCAATGCGGACTTCCTGCTCCGAAAGAGATAGAAA